>JACPQP010000476.1 GCA_016190465.1 Chloroflexota bacterium | reverse complement strand
CCTACCATGAGCACACCTCCCGCCTGGAATGGGGGTTGCTTGGCGGCGATCTCCATCCTAGCCGGGAGGCCCTCTTCTGTAAAGCTCCTCCTTATGGTGCAATCTCAGGCCACTCAAACACGTTGTTGACATCCTGCCAGACCGTGGTACCCTGCACGCAGGCAGGCTATGGATCAGGGGACTGGCAGATTAGTCCAACGAATGGACAAATGCGCTGCCGCCGGTTGAAGTGCCGCTGCGCTCCTCGCGGCTGAGGCCGCTTTGCCTCACGTCTGAGGAGCAGGGGGATCAGAGATGCTGCGCGGGAACACGGCGAACTCTGTCGTGGCGATCATCGTGAACCTCAAGGTGGCCTGGCTGGCGCTGCTCACTGGCCTGCTCCTGTTGGTGGGCGAATCGCCATCCGCCGGCGCGCCTGCTTCGCGAGACAGCGACTCGCTTGTGGCGCCGGTCTTCACCGTGGTCAGTCCGACGATCTCGGTCAACACGACCTAGACCCCGGCCGGTTCGCCGTACCTCGTCCAGCTCGACGTTCGGATCACCGGTGATGCGGTGCTGACCATCGAACCGGGGGTCGAGGTCCGGTTCGGCGACGGCCTGGCCTTGCAGGTGGATGGAGGGCTGATCGCCCGGGGGACAGTGACCCAGCCGATCACGTGTACCTCGGGCCAGTTTGCCCCCAATCCCGGTGCGTGGGGGTACATGCTATTCAGCGACAGCAGCCTGGATGCGTTGTTCGACGCGGATGGGCAGTACATCGGGGGGGGGCGATCCTGGAGTACGTCACGGTGGCGTACGGGGGGAGCGCCGCTTCGATCCAGGGGGCGGTGCGGCTGAACGCGGCGTCGCCCTATATCCACAACTCGACCATCCGCCACAACGCCAACGGGGGCATCTACGCCTACAACAACAGCGCCCCGCGCATCGAGGGGAACACCGTCACCGACAACCGGACCACCCAGGAGCGGGGCGGCGGCATCTACGTCAGTGGTCGGGCGAAGGTGATCGGCAACACGATCAGGAACAACACCGTCGATCGAAGCGCCTGCTGCAATGAGGGGTATGGCGGTGGTCTGTACGCGACCAACGGGGCCGAGGTCCGTGCTAACACCATCGTCAACAACACCTTGACCGCCTACTACCGCACCTACGGTGGTGGTCTGCACGTCGATGGGGGGACAGTCACCGACAACATCATCACCGGGAACGCCATCGGCCCCAGCAATTGTGGCTGTGGTCATGCGCGAGGCGGTGGGTTGTACGCGAACAACAGCACGGTTTCCGGCAACACGACGACGGCACAGGATTCGGTTGCTGGCGGTGGACTTTATGCCAGCGGAAGCACGGTCAGCGGCAACACGGTCGCTGACAACACCAGCACGGCCAACAATACTGATGTCTGGGGCGGGGGCATCTGGGCCACCAACAGCAACCTCAGCAACAACGTCGTTTCGGGCAACATCAGCGTTGCGGACGACTCGGTCTACGGTGGTGCCGTGCACCAGCAGAACGGCAACTTCACCGGCAACACAGTAGTCGTCAGTAATCAGTTATCAGTCGTCAGTAGCGCCAGGCAGCCATCGGACAGCCTCCGTCTGACGGCTGACTGCTGATTACTTATGACTACGTACTACGGTGGTGAACACCACGGCGACGGCGAACACCTACGACATCAGTGGTGGCGGGGTGAAGTTTGACAGCGGGGGTAACTTCACCGACAACTCCATCGCGGACACGCTGGCCACAACCCGAGGGGTCAACCGGACGATCTCCGGGGCCGGCGTCTACGTCAACGGGAACGCGACCTTTGAGCGGAACGCGATTGTCCGCAACGAGGTGGTCACCAATGGCGGCTTCGTCTCCGGCGCGGGGGCGTACCTCAACGCCACGTCCGAGATGACCTGCAACACCGTGGCCAACAACCGCGTGGGCATCAGTACGTACGCCGGAGGCATCTACGTCGCCGGTAACCCGACCCTCCGCAGCGGTAACATCTTCGGCAACGCCGGCTACGACCTCTACAGTAGGTATCAGAAAGTTTTTGTCCTCGTCCGGAGGACCGTAGGGGGTCGGTTTATCGTCGGGCTGAATGGTAGACTGTAGAGTAGAGGTTGGTGATCGCCTCGCCGCTACAGGAGGAGAAGGATGAGCGACACTTCGCGAGCCTCGCCAAACAGCCCGGGCAAGAGTAAGCGGCCATACGATCGACCGACTACCGCTGATCAGCGGAAGGTGCTGTTCCGGGTCTATGAGCAGACGGACAGCCCGCGGAAAGCGTGTGCTGCGGCGCACGTGGGTATGGCGACCTTCGACTACTGGCGCCCGCGGTTTCTGGCCGGGGGGTACGCTGCTCTCGAAGAGCCGCTGAGTCATATGCCGCACACCTTCGCCAACCAACTGCCTGCCCGCACCTTGGAGGCGGTCGTTGTGGCCAAGCGCGAGCATCCGGAGTGGGGCAAGCAGCGCATTGCCGACGAACTGGCCAAGGCCCACGGTTGGCAGCCCTTGGTCAGCGCCTCAGAGGTCCGACGGATCCTGATCGAGGCTGGCCTCGGGCACCAGGTGGCCAGGGACCCAAAAGAGTAGTCGGCGTCCGCCACGCCGAGGAGCCAAACCAGGCGGCCAACGCCGATCTCTGCTTCGTCCCAGCGACCCACCATGTGGCCGAGGTGGTGCCAGCGGTCAGCGGCTCCTCGGGGCGGTTGATCGTCAGCCCGCCCAAGCAGACGCTGGCGGAGCGAACGTGGCCGGGGCGGGTCTTCGAGCGAGAAGACTTGAGCTACACCGAGGCGATGGACGGGTTCATCGCGGCGCGGGAGGCGGCGCCAGGCGAGTCTTCGACTGCGACCAGCCCCGAGGCCGATCCCGAGGCCAAGCGCCAAGCCGAACTCAAAGCCGAGAGACGGGCACTGAGGCGAGATGTCGGACGGCTGCGGACGGCGAGGCGGGCGGAGCGCGAGCAGCGCAAGGCGGTGGACGAAGCCTGGCGAGTCCCGAGAGAGGCTCATCGCCAGAGAGTGGGGGCGTTGAGCGCAGCAGAGGCGGGCAAGCGGGAGGAGCAGGCGGCAAAGCGGGCAGCCGAGAAGGCGCAGTGGCGAGCCGAGCGGAGCGTGCATCATCAGGAGTTGATGCGTCGGCGCCAGGCTGACGATCAGTGGCGGGAAGAGCGGCGCCAACAGCGGGAGCGGGAGGCCGGGGTGGCGCTGGTGACGGCCTGGATCGCGGTGCTGGTGGTGCTGGACAACTGCACCCGGCAGTGTTTGGGGCTGCCCTTGTTCGTGGTTGGGGCGCACGTGACGGCGGAGTTGGTGGTCGAGGCGCTGAAGGCGCTCTTGCCGACGGAGCTGCAATACCTGATCTCGGACGGGGGCAAGCAATTCACGGCGGCGGTGATGCAGGAGCTGGCGAAGGGGCGGGGCTTTGTGCGAGTGCCTTTGGCGAGGCATCGTCCCGAGAGCAATGGAATTGCCGAGCGGTTTGTCGAGACGTTGAAAGGGTGGTTGGCCGGGAGGAAGTGGCAGACGGCGGAGGAGTTGCGGGCGCTCCTGCTGGAGTTCCGCCCCTACTACAACGATCGGCCGCATCAGGGCGACGAGCTGGCCGGGCTCTCGCCGAACGAGTACGCCGCTCGCATGGCTGTTGTGTGACATCATCAAGACCACGACAGTATCAGTGCGTGCGTCCAGACCTTGCCGGTGCGCGTGCGCACGCCCTCGGCGTTGAGGCGCTCGGCAATCTGGTAATCAGGGAGCTCCTGGGCGAGCGCGCGGATCGTCGCGACGACGGCGGGGTCGGTCAGGCAATGCCAACCGGGCTTGGGGCAGGTGACGGTATGAGTCGTGGTCGCCCCGCCGCTCCAGAGGATGGCGATCTCCGCCTCGCGCGGGCTGGCCGCACGGGTCACCGTCACCTGCACCTCCTGGATGACCAGCCGCTGGAGCTGCTTGCGGTCCGCCATCTGCGTCGTCGGCGCCTCCCACACCGCCGGCAAGTCGTCGGCAAGCTGGCGCACCGCCTGCTGCTCGGCGTCGGTCAAGGGGGCGAGCTCGGTGCGCTGCGCCTTGGCGTCGTCGCGCTCCAACGCCTGGAGGGCGGCGAGAGCGTCGTTCCAGCGCGTCTCGAGCGCGCGGGCGACGAGGCGATTCTCCGGATCGACGGCGTCGTATTGGCGCTCCGCCAGACGCACGGCGTAGCGGGCGCGCTCCAGTTTGAGCTGCCACTGGTGGTCGAGCGCGCGGCGTTCCTGGTCCAGGACGTCGAGGGCGGTCAAGATGGTCTCGAGCCGGGCCGGTTGGACCGCGGCGAAGAACCGGTCCCGGATGGCCGCGTCGAGGTGGCGGAGCGAGAAGGCCTGGCACTGCGGGGCGGCGTCGGTGAGAAGTTCGCGCCGACACCAGTAGACGTGATGATCCTTCCCGTAGCTGACCGTCATCCGCCGCCCGCACTTCCCACAGACGATGAGCCTGGCCAGGAGCCCCGGCCCCTCGCGCGCCGCCCCGCGTCCCTTCTTGGAGACCGAATGCTCCACTGCTCACCATCGCTCACTCACCCGAATCGCACCGAAAACGAGTATTAGCCGGGTCCGTCGACGGAGAGGGGGGACGAAGCGGGACGCCGGCGCTGGTGGGGATGAACAGTCGAAGGCTCGAGGGTCTGCTGGATTTTGGCCCGGGTCACGGCGATCTGGGGCGGGTTCGCACCGAACTTCCGGACGGCCACGGCGGCGACCAGCGCCTCGATCAGCGCCATCCCGGAGATGCGGCTGCCAAACCGCTGAAGGTCCTGGCTCAGCTCGACGTCGGGCCCGAACACCGCGAGCACCACGTCAGCCACCGTGGTCAGCGGAGAACCGGGCACCGCGGTCAAGGCGATGGTGGTGGCACCACGCTCGCGCGCAAACTGGAGGAACTCGACGGCCAGTCGCGACTGGCCCGAGTGCGAGATCCCGAAGGCGACGTCACCCGCTTGCAGAATACCAGCGCTCGCCATCGTCATATACGGGTCGCTGGTCCAGAAGGCGTCAATGCCGTACATCAGCAGGCGGAATGCGCCAAGCTGGGCAATCGGCGCGGTGCCGCCCATCGCACCGAACACCACCCGGCGCGCCTGGCACAGGGCGACGACCGCGCGTTCGATGAGCACGTCGCTCAGGTGATGGGCGGTCTCCTGGAGACACTGACCCTGGAGGTCGAACATGCGCCGAACAATCGTGGGAGAGGTCTGGTCCGTCTCCACCGTGAGGAGCGCCTCGCTCGGGATCGAAAACGCGCGCTGGACGGCCTGCCCCAGGGAGAGCGCGAGCTCGTTGCTGAGCTCGCGATAGCCCGAGTACCCCAGCGCCTGACTGAAGCGCACGATCGCGTTTTCCGAGACGCCGATCGTGGCGGCCAGGTCGCTGACCGTGAGGCCACGCGATTCCCAGGGACGGGTGAGCAGATGCGTCCCAATGGTCCGCGCGGTCCCCTTCAGGTTGGGGAGATGTTGTCGGATCAGCTCCAGACAATCCAACCGGGCTTCGGGCGCAGGCGCTGGTTCGGCGCTGGGAGCTCGTTGTCGCATCGTTTGATGACACCCCGACACGATGATAGCTGAATGCCGTGGCCAGGGCAAGTCCTTCTGGAACTTTTCCCCGTCCTATTGACAGCGCTGGAAGTAATGTCTGTACTGGCCGCACTATCGACAATCGGAGGGTGAAATGGCTGCCGAGTTGCAGGCCATTTTCGTCGGCGTTGGAGGCCGAGGTCGAAACCATCTCGACGCCTGGATCGACCATCCTCGGCTTGGCGTCGCCGGCCTGGTCGACATCAACCCACAGTACCTCGAGGACGCCCGAAAGGCGGCCGCCCTGCCCCCCACTGGCTGCTTCTCGACCCTCGCCGACGCCCTGGCCACGCTGAATGCCGACGTGGTCGTGGTCGTCACGCACGCGCAGACCCACGCCCGCTTCATTCGGGCAGCGCTTCAGGCGGGCAAGCACGTCGTGGTGGAAAAGCCGATGACGTGCGACCTGGCGGAGGCCGAAGAGTTGGTCCGCCTGGCGGACCGCGCTGGTCGGAAGCTGATGGTGACCCAGCAGATCCGGTATCTCCCTGTCGAGCGAACAATCCGTCGGCTTCTGGCCGAAGAGGCCTACGGACGGCCTGGCTTCGGGCACTACGTCAACTACAAGGTGCGTGGGCTGGCCTACCCGCAGAGCGATCACATGCAGCTCTGGCAGATGTCGATCCACGAGCTCGACGCCCTGCTGGCGATGATCGATCGCCCCGTGGCGCGTGTCCAGGCTCGCGAGTTTCAACCCTCCTGGGGCAACTGGCCTTCGGAGTCGACGATTGCCGCGATCCTGGAGTTTGCTGGCGGCCCGACGATCAGCTACGTGTCCTCTTCCGACTCCCGAGGGTGGGGGCTCGAGTTCCGGCTGGAGTGCGAGCGTGGGGCCCTCATCCAGCGCGCGAAACGGGTTGGGGGGGAAGGAACGCTGGCGCTGGCGACCCGCGACGGCGAACAGGCGATCCACCTCGACTCCGGAGTGGACAACAAGAGAGCAACCCGGGCGATGGCCGACCTCTTCGCGAGCTACGTCCTCGACGGCATCGAGCCCGAAGTCTCGGGCGCCCGGAACCTGGTGACGCTCCGGCTGTGTGACGCGGTGATCCGCTCGGCCCAGACCGGACGCGTCGTCGACCTGGGTGATGGGTGATGGGTATCGACGTCCACTGCCACCTCTTTCCGGAGAGCTACCTCCAACTCGTGCGTACGTTCACTCGCGCGGAAGACCATCGTCTCGCGGCCCGCATTGATCTGGGCGACGACGGCGTGGAACGTCTGGCCATCCAGGGCATCCCGGAGTACGCGATGACGCCGGACTACTGGTCGCCGGACGCACTCATCGCCTGGATGGATGAGGCCGGGCTGGAACAGGTGGTGCTGACACCTGCTCCCCCAACCACGTCATACTGGGTGCCGCCGAGACTTGGTCGAGAGGTCACCCGGGCGATCAACGAGGGGATGGCGGCGGCAACCCGGGCGTACCCGGATCGAATCATCGGCGGAGCCACTGTCACCCTCAGCGATCCGGCGCGAGCGCCCGACGAGCTGAGCGAGGCCGTGCAGCGCCACGGGCTCCGGGCGGCTATGATCCTGAGCAATGTCAACGGGAAGGATCTTGACGAGCCGGAGTTCTTCCCCTTCTTTGCTCGCGCCGCCGAGCTCGGGGTGCCGGTGTTCGTCCACCCGACCCCCTTCAGTCCTCTTGGTTACCAGCGGCTCTACCGCTACTACCTCTTCAACGTCGTCGGGATGACGACCGACACCACCGTGGCGATCGCCTCGCTCATCTACGGTGGGGTGCTGGAGCGGCTGCCCGCCCTCCGGGTCTGGTTCCCCCACGCGGGCGGCAGCTTCGCCATCCTCCGGGGGCGGATCGAGCACGCCTACCACGTGCGGCCGGAAGCGCAGGGCCACATCCCGCGGCCGCCCTCGGCCTACCTGGACCGGCTCGCCTTTGACACGCTCGCCCACGATCCTTCGGTGCTCCGCTACGTCGTCGAGACGATGACGCCGCGGCGGGTGATGATCGGGAGCGACTACCCGTTCGTCATCGGCACTCGTCGCCCCGGCGATATCGTGCAGACGCTGGAGCACCTGACCGACGAGGATCGCGAGGCGATCCTGGCCGGGAACGCCCGGTCGTTTTTCGGAATCGGCATGATAACTGATCACTGACGACTCGTTCTCGAATTGGGGGCGTAGGCGGAAGAGTTTGGGGAGGAAAGTGATGGCGACAGGCCTGGGAGACGATAGGGACGGCTCGACATCTGCACCGGGTGAGGCCGGTGGTTGGTCGCCCCGAAGCCGAGTGGAAGCGGCGCTGCGCGGCGAGCGATCCGATCGCGTGCCTTTCGTCATCTGGAACAACAAGCTGCCCGGTGGGGGGGTGGATGAGGCTCTCCTGAGCGCGGATACCTGCGTCATCGTCAAGTCGTCCCTCTACAAAGTGGCGCTCGCCGGTGTCGCGGTGGAGTGGGAGGAGTGGACCGGCGAGGACGGCCGGGGAAGGCGGCGCACCATCTACCACACGCCGGCCGGTGACCTCGACGAGGTGGAGGCCTTCTATCCGGGCACGGTCTGGCTGGAGAAGTGCCCATTCACTGGCCCCGAGGACTACGATGCGCTGCTGGCCCTGATCGACAGTCGCCAATTCGTTCCCACCTACGAGCGGTTCCAGCGCGACGATGTGGCCTATGGGGACCACGGAATCGCGCGACCCGCGACGCTGGCCACGCCGATGCACGAGATCATCTACAAGCTGCTGGGCGTCCGCCGGTTCGCCGAAGAATGGGCCGATCGTCGCGACTCCGTGCTGGCACTCTATCGGGCTTTGCTGAAAGCACGGCGACGGTCTCTGACCCTGGTGGTCGAGTCACCGGCCCGGCACGTTGTCATCGAGGCGAACGTCAGCTTCGAGATCGTCGGCCACGAGCGCTTCAGGCGCTACTATCTGCCACCAATCGAGGAAGCGTGCGAGCTACTCCATGCGAAGGGCAAGCTGGCCGGGGCGCACCTCGACGCCAACAACCGACAGCTCGCTCCATTGGTGGCGAGAACCTCGGTGGATTTCATCGAGTCCTTCACGCCCCCACCGGACTGCGATCTTTCGGTGGCCGAGGCCCGTCAGATCTGGCCTGGCAAAGCCCTGTATGTTAACTTTCCCTCGTCGGTGCATCTGGCCGGTCCGGGCGCTGTCGGTGAGCTGGCGCGGGAGCTCCTGGCACAGGCCGCGCCCGGCGACGGCTTCATCCTGGGGGTGTTGGAGAATGTGCCGCGGACAGACACCCTGCTGCCTCTGGCCGAATGCATCCGGGATGCGGGCAGAATCCCCATCGCCTGCCGCTAGAGCAGAGCGGAGCCAGACTGCACCCCAGATCGGATAGGAGAGGAACCATGACCGATCTCCGCATCGATCCCTACAACCATCGTCTCTGGGTGCAATGCACCCAGGAACAGGGCGATCAGCTCGTCGCCGCCTATTGCCTGGACTACTATCGCAGCTTCATCCATCCTCTCTACACCCCGGCCGGGGTGCAGGTCCTCGAGAATGGCCCGTCCGATCACCCGCACCACCAGGGCATCAGTTACGGCCACGACGAAGTGAACGGCCACGACTTCTGGTCGGCGGGGTCGTACGGCTGGCCCGGCAATCGCCAGACGATCGAGCGGGGTGGGCGTCTGGAGCACCGAGTTGCCGATGGCGTGGCGCTGTTCGATCAGGTGAACGTCTGGCGGACGGAGGGTGGGGCCAGGGTCGTGCGCGAGCACCGGTTGGTTGCCGTTCGTCCGGATCCGCGGGGAACCGTGGTGGACTGGGTCAGCGTGCTCGAGGCGTGCTACGGCCCCGTCGTCCTGGCCACGACCAAGGAGGGGGGCATCGCCGTGCGCCGCCACCACCAGCTCGAAGCACGGTTCGGCGGCGTGATCGTCGACAGCGAGGGACGCGAGACCGAGAAGAACATCTTCGATCAAGATGCCGAGTGGGTCGCCTTCCAGGGGGCCATCGGCGGCCACCCGATCGGTATCGCCCTCTTCCCCCATCCGGCCGCGGAGCGCTGCCCGTGGTTCGTCCGGGACTACGGGCTGGCGACGATCAACCCTCGTCGCCAGCGCCCGGCGCAGCTCGGATTTGGCGAGAAGCACTTCCTGGGGGCACGCATCGTGGCCTTCGATGGGACGACGTCGTCGGCCGGCGTGGCGGACCTCTACCGAGAGTACCTGGCAGCCCCGCCGCAACCCTCATGGTGATTCCTGGTCTGTCAGCCGTGGGCTACCGGGCGCTGCATGCCCGCAGCAGCGTCTCGTGCGCAAGCAGGTCGTGGGCGAATGAGTAACGCGGCTGACGCTCGCCTTTGACCACGGCGACGAAATCCTCGACATCCCCGGCGAACCGCGGCCGGTCCGCGATCGACACCTCTTGCCAGCCCGCGAGATACCCCGCCCGCGGCTCGTCCAGGCAGAGGCGAAGCCGTGGGGGCTCCATCGGCTCGAGCACGACCGAGCCACGGGTGCCGTGCACACCGAAGTGCCGGAGCGGGGCAGCGTTCACGTGAGGCACCGACGAGTCGACGATCGCCAATGCGCCGTCATACTCGAGAACCGCGATGGTGTTGTCCGGAAATGGCGGCTGCGAGAACTCGCGGTAGTCCGCCCGCAGGACCGGGGTCACTCGGTCCGGCCGACCCAGGATCGCGACGACCAGGTCGATCATGTGGCAGCCAAGCTCGTACATCGTCCCGCCGGGCACCTGGCTCGCGTGCGGATACCAGCGCGAATAGACGCGCTGGCTGGTGGGCAGGGAAGCGCGAACCTGAAAGATCCGGCCGAGCCGACCCGAGGTGGCCCAGTCGAGCACGAACTGGAAGGCCGGAGCGTACCGGAACTGATAGCCCATCTGCACATGGTGTCCCCGTGCTTCGGCCAGTGCGAGGACGTCCCGCAGGACTTCCAGCGATGGCGACGGCGCCTTGTCGACGAGGATGTGCTTGCCGGCCAGGAGCGCTCGTCGGGCCCAGGCCAGGTTCTCGATCGGCATCGTCTCGACGAAGACTCCCTCCACCGTGGGGTCGCCCAGCACCTCATCTTCGGTGAGACGACGCACCCCATCGTAGACTGGCTTCGTCCGGAATGCATCCCAGATGGCGTCGTCAGGCTCGAAGACGCCGACGTAGTCGACGTCGGGATGTCGGCGCAGGAAGGGCACCTTGTCCGCCGCGTGGGAGTGCGCCATGCCGATCTGGCCGATGCGGAGCTTATCGGGCCACGTCATGCCTCACCTCTCGTTTCCAGAAGTTTTTACCAGGCTATTGACTTAGCTGCCAAAATATGCTAACCTATCGCCGCTGGGTTGTCAACCCCCCTTCTTTGAAAGGGGTGCACCACCCATTTGTGGTAGCCGCCTGGCGAGAGGGACGGCCCTCACCCCCTGCCCCCTCTCCCAATACGGGGAGAGGGGGTGGAGCCGCGCCCCCGGGCCTTCCCCCCTTCCCCCAGTATTGGGGGAAGGGGCCGGGGGATGAGGGCCGTTCCCGCGCCACGGGCGATGCCACAAACGTGTGG
>JACPQP010000490.1 GCA_016190465.1 Chloroflexota bacterium | reverse complement strand
TTCCCGCCGTTCCTGAGCCGGGCCCGACGCGGGGAGGGGGGTGGCGGGTCCCCCTCTCCGTGTCGGAGAGGGGGTAGGGGGTGAGGTCCGGCCTCGGGGGTACCTCTCCCCCTTTCCCGCCGTTCCTGAGTGAGTCCGACGCGGCGAGGGAGGAGGGCTACGCGGCTGACTGCTGAACGTTGACGGCTGAAGGCTGCTCGGTTGAGGCAGACAATAAGCGGAGGAGTAGCGGCGAGCATGACTGCGACAGTGTATTCGGGCGTTTTCCCGATCGCCCCGACGACGTTCGACGAGCGCGGGGAGCTGGACCTGGCGAGCCAGAAGCGCGTGCTCGACTTCATGATCGAGGCCGGAGTGAACGGCATCTGCATCCTGGCAAACTTCTCCGAGCAGTTCGCCCTTGCCGACGACGAGCGCGAGCGCCTGATGACGCTGATGATCGACCACGTCGCCGGCCGGGTGCCGTCCATCGTGACGACCAGCCACTTCAGCTCGCGGATCGCCGCCGAGCGCAGCCGCCGCGCTCAGGCAGCCGGGGCGGCGATGGTGATGCTGATGCCGCCGTACCACGGGGCGACGATCCGGGTGGACGAGGCGGGCATCTTCGGGTTCTTCCGGGCCGTTGCCGAGGCGATCGACATCCCGATTATGATCCAGGACGCGCCGGTGAGCGGCACGCCGCTCTCCGCCCCGTTCCTGGCCCGGCTGGCCGCCGAGATCGAGCCGATCAGGTACTTCAAGATCGAGATGCCCGGCGCGGCGAGCAAGCTGCGCGAGCTGATCCGCCTGGCCGGCGAGCAGATCGCCGGGCCGTTCGACGGTGAGGAGAGCATCACCCTCATCCCCGACCTCGACGCCGGCGCGACCGGAACGATGCCCAGCGCTCTCATCCCCGAGGTCTTGCGGCAGGTCGTCGACCGGTATCAAGGTGGTCAGCGCGATCAGGCGATCGCGCTCTACGAGCGCCATTTGCCGCTGATCAACTACGAGAATCGGCAGTGCGGCCTGCGGGCGACGAAGGCGCTGATGAAAGAGGGCGGCATCATCGCCAGCGAGGCAGTCCGCCACCCCACGTCGCCGCTCCACCCGGCCATCCGCGCCGGCCTGGTCGAGCTGGCCCGCGGGCTCGACCCGCTCATCCTGCGCTGGGCCAGGTAGGTGAGCACAGCAGCGACCTTGGGCAGGCGTGGACTCGGCTCCAGATCGGGGCGGAACCGTGTGTCGGGGATGTCGGCCAGCGCCCAACGGCTTGCCGACGCCAGATTATCCGGGTCTGCTTGCCTGCCAGATCAACCGACCGACAGACTTCGGGGCCGAGTCCAGGCGTGCCGTTCACCGCGCACGATCCAGCGATCGTGATCTGCGAATTGCCTCACCGAGCGGATCTCGGGTAGCAGACCTGGCGCAGGAGCACGCTCGTGATGGAGCCATAGGAGGCGCGAATGCACGCTACAACTGATGCGGGCTTGCTTGTCGACCAGGCTGAGATCAGACAGACCGTCCAGGAACTGCGCGGTCAGGCCCTCCTGTGGGCGGTGCCCGTTCCTTTCGTTGCCGGATTCGTTCTCCTGTTTGGCATCGGCGACTTCCATCACCCGCTCCAGGGCGTCGTACTCGGCGCATCGCTCTATCTCTTGACCGCCGTCGTCTGGAGCGTACAGAGGTGGAACGGTTTCGCAGCATCCTGTGTACTGGTAACCGGGTGCATGTCAGTAGACGTGTTCCTCCTGACCTGGGGCGGCGTCGGGGCCGCGATTCTCCTGATGTCGCTGCCCGTAGGCCTGGCCACGCTGCTTATCGGCGCGAGAGGTGGTGCCCTGGCAGCAACAGCGTGCACCCTATTCCTCCTCACACCGAACGAGTGGCTGCGGCTAGACGGAACAGTTCGGGTCACGACCATCTTAAACGTGTGGGGTACGGTGGGACTCGTCGGGCTCGCTTCGCGTCCACTCCTGACCACGTTGCAGTGGTCGTGGTCCAGCTACGAGCGCAGTCGAGCTCTGCTCGAACAGGCCCGGGATACGCAGGCGGAGCTGAAGCAGACTCTTCAGGACCTAGTGGAAGCAAACTCACAGCTCACGAGACTGAATCGCGTTGCTCACGCCCTCCGTCAGGCGGCGGAAGATGCCCGCCGCGCCAAGCAGCAGTTTGCGGCCAATATCAGCCATGAGTTGCGCACACCCCTCAACATGATCGTGGGTTTCACCGAGATGATTATGACAGCACCGAAGAGCTATGGCGACATTCCGCCAGCGCTGTTGGCTGATCTCGACGTGATCCTGCGCAACAGCCAGCACCTGGCAAGTCTGATCAGCGACGTGCTCGATCTAAGTCAGCTCGACGCCGGGCAGACGACGCTCCTCAAGGAACGCGTGGCGTTCACCGAGCTTGTCGAGGCCGCCGCTACAGCGGTCCGTCCACTCTATGCTTCCAAGGGCCTGCACCTGCAAACAGAAATGCAAGACGACCTGGTCGTCTTCTGTGATCGGACCCGCATTCGGGAGGTGCTTCTGAATCTGCTGATCAACGCCGGTCGTTTCACCGAGCGCGGCGGGGTTCGCGTGCGCGTGTGCCAAGACGAGAATGATGCCGTCATCAGTGTGGCGGATACGGGACCGGGAATCGCCACCGAGGATCAGGACCAGGTGTTCGAGCCCTTTCGCCAGTTGGATAGCTCGCTCCGCCGTCGCGATGGGGGTGTCGGCCTGGGACTGAGCATCAGCAAGAGCTTCGTCGAGTTGCACGGTGGCAAGATGTGGCTCACCAGCGAGAAAGGTTGCGGCGCAACCTTCTTCTTCTCGCTACCGGTTGATCCACCGGCCCCCCTCGAGAGCGGCCTGGCGCGCTGGCTGGATCCCTCCTGGGAGTACAAACAGCGTAGCCGTCGCTCAAGACTTCCGCCCACCATCGTGCGTCCCAGAGTGGTCGTGCTGGAGGCAGGCCGAGCCTTGCAGCGACTGGTCAGTCGTCACTTGGGCGAGATCGAGGTCGTGCCGGTGACCAGCCTGGAAGAAGCAGCCCAGGAACTCACCCGCGTGCCGGCGAAGGCGTTGCTGATCAACGCTCCCTCGGTGGGCGAGGCGCTTCAGCGTCTCAACAGCGCGGGGTGCTTGCCGAATCATACGCCATCGTTTGTCTGCTCAGTTCCCGGTCCGCATGAAGCCGCCCGTGTTCTCGGTGTTGCTGACTACCTGGTGAAACCGATCTCGCGTAGCGAACTGCTCGCCGCTGTCGAGCGACTCACCTTCCGGGGAAAAACCGTGTTGATCGTGGATGATGAACCGGATGCTCAACGGCTGTTCCGTCGTATGCTCATTTCGGCGGACCAGGACTATCGGGTCCTCCGGGCGACCGACGGACGCCACGCCATGTCCATCCTTCGCGAAGAACACCCCGATCTGGTCCTGCTTGATCTGGTCATGCCGGAGGTGGACGGCTTTCAGTTGCTTGCCGAGAAGAGTGCCAACCCCTCCTCAATGTGGCCTTCCAGCACGTGACGAACCCGGCCTACCAGCTCACCTTCTCCAGGTACCTGCTGGAATGGGACCAGATGGACCGGAGCAAGCTGAACAAGGCGCAGAAGTTCTTCCTCGACCGATCCAACAGCCGGCGCGAGGCCTACGCTTACAAGACCAGCTTTGACAACGAGCAGCACGAGATCGCGGACCAGTTCTACGGGCCTCGCACCAAGCGGATGAACGACATCTGGGCCAATATCTCGAAGCTCGAGGCTACCTATCTCACGGGCATCGTGATTGGCGAGCGGTCGCTCGCCGACTTCGACAAGTTCGTCGCCGAGTGGAAGAGGGGGGGCGGTGACGAGTTCACTGCCGCCGTCAACCAGTGGTACGCAGGGCAGAAGAAGAGATAATCCAGCGGGGGGGCTCGGCAAATGGGGTTGGGCGTTTATTCTGGGCTCACGCCCAACCCTACCCGGACCAGTAAAACAACGGCGCCACGGTGATGTGCGAGATGATTGAGGCGGTTGCCCTCTTGCCGGAGCGTACGGCCGCTGCACCCCAGGACCGTGTCTGACTCAATCCCTCCACAATCCGCGGGCGAACGGTGGGCAGAGAGATCAGGCCAGTTGCACGGTTCCTGAAGACTCGCCTGTCAGTGCAGTTCGAACTGGCGTCGGCCGAACTTGGTTGCGTGTTGCTGTGAGCGAAGGAGGGGCGAAGTGGGCTCTTCCGCCGTATCCCGTACCGAGCCGATGATCCGGCGCAGATCGGTTGCGGAGCGACGGCCTGCCTTCGGCGTAGTGTGGGGGCGTCACTGGATGCTCTACTTGATGCTGGCACCGGCGGCTGTCTGGCTCGTTCTCTTCCACTTCTACCCACTCTGGGGGATCGCGGTTGCCTTCCTCGACTACAGCCCGTTCCGGGGAGTGAGTGGCTCACCCTATGTCGGGCTGGACAACTTCCGGCGGTTTTTCGATTCCCCGGACGCGTTCAGCATCATCCGCAACACCATTTTCATTGCCCTGGCCAAGATTGCCATGGGACAGGTCGCCGCGGTAGCCTTTGCCCTCACGCTGAACGAAGTGCGAGTGATGCTGTTCCGTCGGATGATGCAGACGGCGACTACCCTGCCACACTTCATCTCGTGGGTGCTGATCGGCGGCATCCTCATCGAGATGCTCTCCTCAGATGGGGTGGTGAATCGGGGGATTACCGCACTCGGAGGCCAGGCAATCCGGTTCCTGGGCAGTGCACAGTTGTTCCCCTGGACGCTAATCGTCTCAGAGACGTGGAAGGAGTTTGGCTGGAACGCGGTGATCTACCTGGCGGCTCTCACCGCGATCAGTCCGGAACTGTACGAGGCCGCGGGAGTGGATGGGGCCGGGCGGTGGGCGCGGACGCGACACATCAGCCTTCCGGGCATCACGCCGATCATTGTTCTGCTGTCCTGCCTGAGTCTGGGTGGCATCCTGAATGCCGGATTCGAGCAGGTGCTGGTCTTTCTGAACCCCATGGTCTACTCGACCGGTGACATCCTCGACACCTATATCTATCGGGTTGGCCTGCTTGGCGGAGAGCTCAGCCTTGGTGCAGCAGTCGGGCTTTTCAAAGGGGTGATCGGCTTCCTTCTGATCCTGCTCTCGTACTGGCTGGCCGACAAACTCGCCAACTATCGTATCTTCTGACGGCGAACGTTATCGATAGACCACAAGTGAAGGAGGCAAGATGGTTACTGGGCGACGCCTCGGCGATCGACTTGTCGATGTGCTCCTCTGGAGCATCCTGGCTCTGCTGGCGGTGTTGAGCCTGCTTCCGTTTCTGACAGTGATCGCCCGGTCGCTGAGCAGTTTTGTCGCCGTGACCACCAATCAGGTCAGCTTCTGGCCGATTGGGTTTAACGTCGACAACTACGTGTACTTGATGAGGGATAACTGGTTTGTGAACGCGTTCGCCGTCTCCGTCGCGCGCGTCCTGGCTGGTGTTCCGCTTACACTGTTACTCATCGTGATCACCGCGTATCCGCTATCACAGGATCGCCTCCACATGCCCGGGCGCACCGTTTTCAAGATCATCATGCTCGTCGGTCTGCTGTTCAGTGGTGGCTTGATCCCGATCTACCTGGCCTACAAGAGCCTGGGACTGCTCAACCACTTTGCGGTGCTGGTTGTTCCGGGCGCGTTGAATATCTTCCTGGCGATCATCATTATCAACTTCTTTCGTGGACTTCCCCAGGAACTGTCGGAATCGGCCATGCTTGACGGCGCGAGTCACTTCGACGTGCTGTTTCGCATCTTCGTGCCCCTCTCGCGTCCGGCGTTGGCTACTGTGGCACTGTTCTCGGCCGTGGGGCACTGGAACTCCTGGTTTGACGGTATCGTGTTTGTTTCCCGCCAGGAGTTGTGGCCGCTGCAAAGCTATCTGTACGTGCAGGTCACCACGCGCAACCTGAACCGGATGGTCGAGGTCGAGCGCAACCAGAGCCGACAGGCTGGCGTCCTCGACTTTGCCCAGGCGACTCCCGAGGCACTGCAAGCCGCGATGATCGTGCTGGCCACGGTGCCCATCATACTGGTCTACCCGTTTCTCCAGCGCTACTTCGTCACCGGCCTCACCCTCGGGTCATTGAAAGGCTAGGCGGCGAGGAGATCAAGAACGCTCTGCGAAGTCGCTCGCAGCCGGAGGTGCTGACAGTCATGTCCGAACGGAAGAACGTCGCCGCCCAGGCAGATGAAAGCGGGTGTGCGACGATCCCGGGCACACGTATGGCAGTAGATTGGCCGAACCTCGTTTCCGGTCAGGACATCATCCTCACCACACCACCGAAAGATCCACTCAGCGGCCTGCTGTTGGGAAACGGAGATCTTGGGGTGTCATTCTTTGGCCCGGCGGAGTGCCTTGCGCTTCAGGTGGGGAAGAACGACATCTGGGACTATCGCGATCCGATGGACGAGCGGCGACCGATCACCCATCGGGAGTTTCTCGACAGGTACGCCGACCCGGCGAAGCCACCGCTGGCAAAGTACTGGGGCTCGGCCGGGGGCGATCCGTGGAACGACGAGATCCGCGAAACGCACCGGGCCCCGATGCCGACGAGCAAGCCGGCCGGCCAGATTCGGTTTCGCAATCGCAGTCTCACGGGCGCTGCCTATGCCGCCAGAGCGCATCTCTGGGATGCCGAGGTGATCGCCGAGCTTGGGCAGCCGAGGGCCGCGGCGATGCGGACCTTCGTCTCCTACCGGCGTAACCTCATCGTCGTCGACTATGCCGCCGCCGGTGAGCAGCAGTTCGACATTGAGCTGGCGCGACATCAGGATAGCACCGGCGCGATCCCCAATGCCCCCGAGCTTGGCGCCGCCGGGCGAGACATCTGGGTGCGCTACCGCTTCCCTCCTGATCCGCTCAACTATCCGCAGGGCTTCGAGTACGTGATGTATGGACGAATCGTTGGGGGAGAGGAGGTTCGTAGCGAGGTTAACGACGCAGCCTCGGTGATCGCGCAGTGGGTGTGGAACCGAGGCACTCCCCAGGCGCTCGAGGGGCACGCGGTCGCCCACGTCAAGAGCTCCGGAACCGTCACGCTGCTGGTAGTCGTCGCCACGACACGAGAGGACGCGGACCCCTTCTCCCGCGCGCGGCAAGAGGTGGAGGCGGCTGGGGAGGCCCACCTGGCCGGCCAGAGTCTCCTCGCCGAGGAGCACCGGCAGTTCTGGCATGACTACTGGCGCCGCTCCTTTGTTCACTTGCCGTCAAAGCCCTTCCTTACCCAGCAGTGGTTTTTCAGCCAGTACCTTCTCGCTTGCTGTTGGCGCCCCGGCCGTCTGGCCCCCGGTCTTTTCGGCCCGTGGGCCTGGGAAGACTGTCCCGGCTGGGGAAACGACTACCACTGGGACTACAACATGCAGCAGGCGATCTGGGGAGCATTCTCGAGCAATCATCTCGAGCAGACGGTGCCGTACGACGACGCCGCACTTGCCTTGCTGCCGACCGCACAGAAGGATGCCCACGAGGTGTACGGCATTGACGGGGCCAAGTTTTTCCTGACCTCGTACCCCCGCAAGGCCGCCAACAACCCCTTCCCGATGATCCACTACGACAAGATGATGTCGCTGAATGGCTGGGTGGCCCACCCACTCTGGTGGCACTACCTCTACAGCCAGGATGAGGACTACCTGCGCACGCGGGCCTATCCGCTGATGCGCGACTGCGCGAAGTTCTACGCGGGCTACCTCACGCAGGCGCCGGATGGCCGGTACGATATCTGGCCGACCGCGGTCTGGGATGTGCTGCTCAGCCCCCACTTGAAGCAGAACAGGAACTGCCACATGGATCTGGCCTTCATTCGGTATTTGATGAAGGCGTGCCTTGTCGCCAGCGAAGTGCTCGGCGTGGATGCCGACCTGCGTCCGGTCTGGCGAGACATCGTGGAGAATCTCCGTGCATATCCGACAACGGACACACCGGAAGGCAAAGTGTTCGTGGATTTTGAGGGACTGCCGGTTACCCGCTTCGGCCTGCCCATCGCCAGCGCGGCGATATTTCCGGCCGACGACCTTGGGTTGCACAGTCCGGAATCAGTCCGCGAGATCGCCTGGCGCACGGCAAAATCGCTGCCGTACACGCACGAAGGCGATGTGGTGCTCACGGCCATGGCCAAGGTGCGTCTGGGCAGCGACGAACTGGACGCGATCGAAGAGCATACCCGGGCGAGTCTCATGCCGAACCACGGTATGTGGGTCTCGAACTGGCGCCAGGTCGTCTGGGTACACGCCGCCGGCTGGCCGATTGTCGTCAACGAAAGTGTCCTCCAAAGCTACACCGGGCAGTTGCGCGTCGCGCCAGTCAGGCTGAAGACGGACGTCCGGTTTGGGCAGCTTCGGACCGTAGGTGCCTTCCTGGTGAGTGGTGAAATCCGGCCAGGCGGGGAGGTGGCCTACCTCGCGATCACCAGCACAGCCGGCCGGCCGTGCTCGCTTGTTCGGCCGTGGGATGATCCCGTCCGAGTGCGGGAGTTCCTCTCGATGGCGCTCGTGTCCGTGACCGAGACCGATGGCATCCTTTCGTTCCCAACAGCCGCCGGGCTGACCTATGTGGTGGACCGGCCGGGTGCCCCCTGGGAGCAACAGCCCATGCAGACGATAGCGGCTCCAGAGGCGACACCTGCGTCGACTCTGTGAGTGGTAGCGGCGAGGGTCAACCCATTTCGCAGCACCAAGCGTCAAGTGATCTGGGCCAGCCTCACGGACCCGTATCGAGCCGGCATCAAGGCCGTGAGCAATGGCACGCAGCACGTTCGGGCGACGGTGTCGGTCCACTCGATCGCGCTGAAAGTGCTCGACTACTACGGTGGTGTCGCGACCGGTGCGGCCGAGTGGGACCGAGTTGCCTACGGCAGTGGTCGGACGCTTCACCGCGGCGATCGCATCAACGGAGTCGTCTGCCTACAACTCCTGGGTGGAACCTCGTCCGGCGCTCTTGCCAGGAGCTCTTCAGGGGGATAGCGGGGCTTATGAATTCACGCGAGCGGGTCTTGGCCACCTTCAACCATCAGGAGCCCGACCGGGTCCCGATCGACTTCGACGGGCACCGCTCATCCGGGGTCATGGCGATCGCCTACGCCAGGCTCAGACGGCACCTGGGGCTGCCCGTCCGCGAGGTCTACGTCTACGACTTCGTCCAGCAGCTTGCTCTGGTCGACGACGATGTGCTGGACCGGTTCGGGGCTGACGCCGTGCAACTGGGCCGCGGCTTCGCCAGGGACCCACGCGACTGGGCGGATTGGGAGCTGCCCGATGGCACACCCTGCAAGATCCCCTCTTTCGTCAAGCCGGTGCAGAAGAACGGCGACTGGGTGCTCTACGGCGACGAGGGTCAGGTGATCGCCATTCAGAAGCAGGGAACCCTGTTCTTCGAGACCGCCGACTACCCGCTCGCCGGCGATCCGGACGATGCGGCCGAGCGATTGCGCTACTACCTGGACCAGGTCGTCTGGTGGCGCGTTGGCGTGCCACCGTCGCCGCTGGGGTTCGACCCGCAGGGATTGGCGGCTCTGGCCGCCGGGGCCAGAGCGTTGCGGGAGTCCACGGACAGAGCGATCGTCGGCATCTTCGGCGGCAACCTGCTCGACATGGGCCAGCTCAGCTACCGCATGGACAACTTCCTCTGCGACATGCTGGCGAACCCCCGTCAGGTACACACCTTCCTGGATCGGCTGACCGAGCTCCACCTGGCTGACCTCGACAAGTTCTTGACAGCGGTGGGACCTTCCATCGACATCGTCGTCTTCGCCGACGATCTGGGCATGCAGACCGGGCCGCAGTTGTCGCCCCGGATGTACCGGGAGTTCCTCAAGCCCCGCCACGCGTTGCTGTGGAACCGAGCCAAACAACTCCGCCCCGGCCTCAAGGTGTTCCTGCACTGCTGCGGCGGCGTCTATTCGCTGATACCGCACCTGATCGAGGCCGGCCTGGATGCGCTCAACCCGGTGCAGACCACCTGCGCCGGGATGGAGCCGGGGCGCCTGAAGCGCGAGTTCGGTCGGGACCTGGTCTTCTGGGGTGGGGGATGCGACACTCGGGAGACCCTTCCGCGCGGGACACCGGAGCAAGTCCGGCAGGACGTGCGCCGGCGGATGGAGATCTTCTCGCCGGGCGGCGGGTTCGTGTTTCAACCGGTCCACAACATCATGGCCGATGTGCCGCCCGAGAACGTGGTGGCCATGTTCGAGGAAGCGCTGGCATTCAGACCGTAGTGGTCTGTCCAGACGACGGTGAGGAGAAACAATCCGTGAGCGAGAGATCAGCGATCGATCCACGTCGCCTGAAGCTGGCCGGTGACCCGTACCGACCGGCCTACCATTTTCTGGCGCCGGCGAACTGGATGAACGACCCCAATAGCACGATCTACTGGCAGGGCCGATACCACGTGTTCTACCAGTACAATCCGGACGGCGCGTACCACGGCAACATCCACTGGGGACACGCCTCCAGCGCCGACCTGGTGCACTGGACGGACCACCCCATCGCGCTGGCGCCCACGCCCGGCGGGCCTGACCGGGACCACTGCTACAGCGGCGCGGCCTTCGTGAACAAGGAGGGCGTTCCGACCTTCATCTACCACGGCGTGCCGGACGGCATTTGCCTCGCCACGAGCCAGGATGACCTGCTGGTGAACTGGGAGAAACACCCGGCCAACCCGATCATCCCGAACCCGGCTCCCAGCGATGAGTTTCAGATCGGTGGCGCCCCCTGCGCCTGGGTCGAGGTCGACACCTACTACGCGGTCACCGGGAACAGCATCTGTTTTCCGGACCGGGCGTATCTGTTCACTTCCAAGGACCTGGCGCGCTGGGAGTACCTGCACCCGTTCTATGAGGGCGGTTTCTTCACGGACGGGGGGACAGAGGACTGCGGTTGCCCCGACTTCTTCCCCCTGGGCAACAAACACGTCTTGCTCTTCACCAGTCATCGCCGTGGGGCGCAGTGCTATGTCGGTACCTACGCCAACCACCGTTTCGTTCCCGAGCGGCACGTCCGGTTCGCCTTCGGCGAATGGGGACGCCCCGGCATTTTCTGTGAAGGTCTGACGCTGCTGGACGGGAAAGGCCGACGCATCCTCTTCGGCCGGCTCCACGAGGCGCGGTACGGGTACATTCAACGCGCCTCGGGTTGGGCGGGAATGCTCGCGCTGCCCATCGTGCTCTCATTGTCGGATGACGGGAATCTGCTCATGGAACCGGCTCCGGAGCTCGAGGTGCTGCGCCGTGAACGTGTGCACCTATCTGATATCCCCCTCGGTCCGGACTCGACGGTGCCCCTGGCGGGGCTCGGCGGAGACAGGCTGGAGATCAGGGCGGTGTTCGAATGGGGAGACGCCGAGGAGTTCGGCGTGAAGGTGTGCTGTTCTCCGGATGGAGAGGAGCAGACGCTCATCCGGGTCAACAAGAATCCGTGGGCTCGCTACCGTCCGGCGACGGGTGCCACGTCCGGCGGGGAGTCAGTCACGGCTCGTCCGATCACCGGCCGCGATACGCCGAACCCGCGCGCCATGCGGCGGGAGCTGATTCTGGACGTTACCCGTTCCAGCGTGAATCCCGAGGTGAGTGATCGCGAATCGCAGCAGTGCACGGTGGTGCTGTCCGATGGACAGCCGCTCGAGCTGAGGGTGTTCGTGGACCGGAGCGTCGTCGAGGTCTTCGCCGACAACCGGCACTACCTGGCCAAGCGCATCTACCCGGCCCGTCCGGACAGCCTGGGCGTGCAGGTGTTTGCTTTGGGTGGAAGCGCGACACTCCGGTCGCTGGATGCCTGGCAGATGGCGGCGATCTGGCCGGTCTAGCGCTCCGTCAGAGCGGGGTTGCGGGTGGACAGGAGG
>JACPQP010000474.1 GCA_016190465.1 Chloroflexota bacterium | reverse complement strand
GCCCGGCAGGTGCCGCCCTTTTCAGATGGCCAGGGCATCCATCCAGGTGGCAGCCACTCGGCGACCGTCGACCTCCACCTCGATCTCGGCTGCCGCGATCTCCAAGGGACACTTGCCAGGGTACGGATAGACCCGTTTGCGTCAGCGCCGGTGAGATCGCGCTGACGCCAGAGGTACGCCAGCAACTGCTGAAGATGAGCACCTCGACGATAGATCGGTTGCTCAAGCCGTATCGAACGTTCGGCTTACGGCGGCCCTACACGACGAGGAAGTCGCCAGGCGCGTTGAAAGCGCTGATCCCGATCCGGACGTTTGGCGAATGGGCGGAGGTGAAGCCAGGGTCGGTGCAGGTGGACCGGGTGGCGCACTGCGGCGAAAGCACGGCTGACTTCTACCTGAACACCTTGGTGAGTGTGGACGTGGCGACGAGCTGGTGTGAATGCGAGGTGATCTGGGGTAAAGGGAAGGAGCGTGTGGGAACGGGCGTGCATAAGACACGCCTGCGGCTGCCGTTTGCGCTGGAAGAGATCCACACGGACAACGGCAGCGAGTTCATCAACGATATCCTCTACCCTTGGTGCACGAAGGAGGGCATTGGGTTCACGCGGGGGCGCTCGTACAAGAAGAACGATCAAGCCTACGTCGAGCAGAAGAACTGGTCGGTGCCAAGGCGGCTTATCGGGTACGATCGTTACCGCTCGAAGGCGGCTTACGAGCAGATGCAGCGCCTCTACGGCTACGTGCGGCTCTACGTGAACTTCTTCCAGCCGGTGAGCAAGCTTATCCGCAAGGAGCGTGAGGGTGCCAAGGTCAGGAAGAAGGACGACGGGGCGCAGACGCCCTACCAACGTCTGCTTGCTTCAGGCGTCCTGGACGAGGCCAAGCGCGAGTCCCTGGCCAAGCTCTACGCGAGCCTGAACCCGATCAAGCTGCGGGCCCAGATCGACGAGGCCCTGGAGGGGTTATGGAAACTGGCAGAGCGCACCCGAGCACCCAAGCCCGTGAACGAGTCGGAGCCCGAGCACGCCGCCTGTGGATAGGTGGACGGCTCTGCGGACCCGTCCACCTATCCACAGGCGCTACTACGGCGGCCGTCGCCCCCGTCGGTAACACCCTTTATGAGGCAACGGGTCGCCGTTCGGTAACACTTCCTAATTGACGCAACACGCTGAGTTGCCGGCACTGCCGGCCACCGGGCCCCTTCGTGGCCGCGGAATGCTATAATCTCCGGGAGATCACCCGTGGAGAGCGCATCCGCCGATGGCGGGGGCGGATGAATTGAGATCGGCAGATGCCTGAGCTTCAGCGGTTCGTTTGGGAGTGGAATAGCATCATCGATCGCCTCGCCGAGTCGGCACCGCGGTTGAGCGAGCTATTGGCACGCTCGTGTCGCCCGATCGCCGCCGAGCGGCGCCCGGAGGGGCGACTGGTCGTAGCGATCGGTTGCTGGGTCGCCGCCGATCGTCGATTACTCGACGCGGCGACGGTGGCCGGGCTCGAGACCCGCTTGAAGCGGATGCTGGATGAGAAGGTGCAGGTCGTCGTCACCGGCTGGCCCGGCGGCGATGGTGAGCCCGATGTGTCGCCAGATCCGCTCGCCGGGCTGCCCGCCGACGTTCGAGCCGCGTCGAGCCGTGGCCCGACCCTGCATCGTTGGTTCTTCGCCAACGCCGTTCGGCGCGGAATGGAGCTGCGGTATCAGTACCCGGTGCTCCACTATCGCCTGGACTTCGCGGATGTCGCGAAACACGTCGGGATCGAGATCGGCGGGTGGTGCTGGCGCCGGTGGTCGCGGGCGAATGCCGCTGTGCGCCGGGAGCGCGAGCAGTCGCTTCTGGGCGAGGGATGGCGGATTCACTGGTTTACCGGCGAGGAGGTGCTTACCGATGTCGGACGTTGCCTGGACGTGGTCGCGAGCGTCCGTGGCCCGTGATGCGCCTGCTCGCAGTTGCGCTCGTCCAGACCGCGTGGTATATTTGTTCTAGTGTTTTGTTTGGCGGCCTGGCCCATCGCCACTCGAATGTACATCATCCGCAGACGCTTTATTTCAGACGCTGCTAGCGCATAATGGAGGTTCGACCACGCAATGCCAGTCAAGATCCGACTGCGTCGGGTTGGCGCCAAGAAACAGCCAAGCTATCGAGTCGTCGTCGCGGACTCGCGAGCCCCGCGAGATGGTCGCTTCGTCGAGATCATCGGCTTTTACAACCCGCTCACCAATCCGGAAACTGTCTCCGTGAAGACCGACCGGGCGCGGCTCTGGCTCCAGCGTGGCGCTCAGCCGACGGAGGCTGTCGAGCGGCTCCTGCGCAAGACCGGCGCTTTGCCTCCTCGGCCGCTTGCCACCGAGACGCCCTCCTCCTCCGAGGCGCTCACGGAGTCGGGCGCGAAGTAGCGTCTCGCGCTATCCGGCTTGAACCGACCTGCTGCACAAGAGAGAATGCGCACGGATCCGCGTGCGGGGGGCCGTCGTGCGCCTCTCGGACGCGACTCATTCGGACGTGACTCATGTGACTCAAAGGAGAGACCGATGAAGGAACTGGTCGAGTACATTGCGAAATCGCTCGTGGATCATCCGGACCAGGTGCGGGTGATGCAGGTGGTGGGTGAGCAGTCGATCATTCTCGAGCTTCAGGTCGCTCAAGAAGACATGGGGAAGATCATCGGGAAGGAGGGGCGGATCGCCAACGCGATTCGCACCTTGCTGAAGGTCGCGGCGGCCAAGGAGGGCAAGCGAGCGGTCCTGGAGATCTTGTGACCTTGGGGCCGACCGACCGACCGCGAGATGCTCGCGGTCGGTTTCTTTCTTCGCCACCGAGCAGCCGTCAGCCGATACCGTTCTTGATCATCGGCGAAGTTCTGGGGCCGGCTGGCCTGGGAGGCGACCTGCGGATCCGTCCGCTCACCGACTTTCCGGAGCGGATTCCCCGTCTCAAGACCATCCACGTCGGCGAGTCACTGCGGCCGTACCCGGTTGTCGAGGCCTCGGTGCGGCGAAACACGGTGATTCTGAAGCTCGCCGGCGTGGACGACGCCGCGGCAGCGCTCGAGCTGCGGGGCGCCCTCGTGCGCATCCCGCGTGAACTGGCCGCGCCGCTCCCCGAAGGACATTACTACCTGCACCAGATCCTCGGCCTCTCGGTGAAGACCACGGCCGGCGAGCCGCTGGGCAGTGTCGTCGACATCTTGCGGACCGGAGGCAACGACGTCTACGTGCTCGAGGGACCACGCGGCGAAGTGCTGATTCCCGCCATCGAAGACGTGGTCAAGGAGATCGCGCTCGACCGCGGCGAGATCGTCATCGAGCCACTGCCCGGGCTCCTCGAGTAGCCGCGGGAACTATGTGGGTATCAGAAAGTTTTTGATGGTTTTGGGGACACCCCAAACCCCCCCAGGACGGGCTCCGCCCATCCTGGACCTTCCCGGGACGCAGGTGAACTTTCCGAGACCTACGTCGTGCGCCCCG
>JACPQP010000073.1 GCA_016190465.1 Chloroflexota bacterium | reverse complement strand
GAGGATGGCGATGATGTCCTGCAAGTCCTTGTACCGCTGCAAGACCCTCTGCACACCTCGTGCCACCTCATAGTGTTCCTGGCCCACGACCCGTGGGTCGACGATGCGCGAGGTCGAGGCGAGCGGATCGACCGCGGGGTACAGCCCCAGCTCGGCGATGCCCCGATCGAGCGAGATGTAGGCGTCCAGGTGGCCGAACGTGGTGGCCACGGCGGGGTCGGTGTAGTCGTCGGCTGGCACGTAGATCGCCTGGACCGACGTGACCGAGCCCTTCTTTGTCGAAGTGATGCGCTCCTGGAGCTGGCCCATCTCGGTCGCCAACGTCGGCTGATAGCCGACGGCGGACGGCATGCGTCCCAGCAATGCCGATACCTCGGCGCCCGCCAGCGTGAAGCGAAAGATGTTGTCGATGAACAGCAGAACGTCGCGACCCTCCTGGTCGCGGAAGTACTCCGCCATCGTCAGGCCCGCTAGACCGACCCGCAGCCGCACGCCGGGCGGCTCGTTCATCTGACCGAACACCATGACCGTCTTGCCGATGACGCCCGAGGCCTGCATCTCGTGCCAGAGGTCATTTCCCTCGCGCGAGCGCTCGCCAACGCCGGCGAAGACCGAGAAACCGCCGTGCTCGGTGGCGATGTTGCGAATCATCTCCTGAAGGATGATCGTCTTTCCCGTGCCCGCACCACCATAGAGACCGATCTTCCCACCCTTGGTGAAGGTGGCGACCAGGTCGAGCACTTTCACCCCGGTCTCGAGCACTTCCGTCTCGGTGCGCTGCTCCTCGAAGCTCGGCGCCGGCCGGTGGATTGGATAGCGCTGCTCGGTCTCGACCGCCCCCCGGTTGTCGATCGGCTCGCCCAGGACGTTGAAGAGTCGGCCCAACGTCTCCGGTCCGACCGGAACCGCGATCGGGGCGCCGGTGTCGACGGCCGAGGCCCCGCGGCGCAGCCCGTCGGTAGAGTCCATCGCGACGCAGCGCACCCAGTTGTTGCCGAGGTGCTGCTCGACCTCGACCACCAGGCGCCCACCATCCTTCTGTACGTCAACCGCGTTCAGCAAACTCGGCAACTGTTTCGGCGGGAATTCGAGGTCGACCACCGGGCCGATGATCTGCACGACCTTGCCTACTGCACCCTGTGCCATTGCTACTCCCCGGCCTGCCGGAGGGCTTCGGCTCCGGCGGCAATCTCCAGGATCTCTTTGGTGATGCCTGCCTGACGCGCCTTGTTGTAGCTCAGCGTCAGGCTCTGAATGATGTCGCGCGCGTTCTCGGTGGCGTTGTGCATCGCCACCATCCGTGCGCTCTGCTCGCTCGCTACCGACTCGAGCAGGGCCTGATAGACCTGCACCTCGACGTAGCGAGGCAGCAGCCCACTCAACACGGTGGCCGGATCAGGCTCGTACAGGTAATCGCCGAGCTGACGCGCGGCTTCCTCACCGCCACGCGGCTCGACCGGCAGCAAGCGTCGCTCCGTGATCCGCTGCACCACCGTCGAGACAAACCGATTGTAGATCAGCGTCACCTCGTCAAGCTCGCCGCGCGTGTAGGCGTCGATGGCGACGCGTGCAATCGGCGCGATGTCCAGCACCGTCGGCCGATCCGCGAGGCCGCTGATCTCGGCGATGACGTTGCGACCGTGGCGAACCATGAAATCGCGGCCCTTGCGACCGATGGTGAGCACACTCGTCGGTCCTTCCTGGCGCAGCAGCCAGGCAGCGGCGTCGCGGATCGCGTAGGCGTTGATTGGCCCACACAGGCCGCGATCCGCGGTGATGAGGATCAGGCCGCGACGTTGCCTGGGCCGCCGCACCAGCAACGGGTGGAGGACGTCGCCGGCCTGCCGGCCGGTGATGGCCGCGAGGCCCGCGACGAGCGTCGCTATGCGCTCCGCGTACGGGCGCGACGAGGTCACTATCTGCTGGGCACGCCGCATCTTGGCCGCGGCGACCATCTCCATCGCCCTGGTAATCTGGGCCGTGTTCTTGATACTCCGAATTCGGCGTCGAATCTCTCGCGCGCTCGGCATCCTGCCTCCGATCGATCTCGTGTCCCTGCTCATCCCCTGCCCTCACCCCCTGGCCCCATAGGCGCTAACCTATGGTCACCTGGGG
>JACPQP010000473.1 GCA_016190465.1 Chloroflexota bacterium | reverse complement strand
TAGCCCTTGGCCACCCCCATGAGCTCCTCCACGTTGTTCAACCGGTCTTCGCCAGACGCGGTGTCGTTGGCCAGGTACCGATCGTAGCCGGTTCGCTCGAGCACGGACGAGATCAGATCGACGAGGGTTCGCTCGCCGGCCGCGGTGGCGAGGTCGTCCAGCGTCTCCGCAAACCCGGCGAGCGCTCGCTCGGCCCGGGTCCCCAGCGCCAGGCCCTGCCGTTCGCCTCGACCGGCGCAGGCCAGGGCATCCGCGAGCGATCGGCCGCGCTCACCGGCCCAGCGATCGAGCTCGGCGACGGTCCGGGCGCCGATGCCGCGCGGCGGCACGTTGACGATCCGCGTGAAGCTCACGTTGTCGGCCGGATTCACGATGACCCGCAGGTAGGCCAGGACGTCCTTCACCTCCTGCCGCTCCCAGAACCGGACCCCGATGACTCGATGGGGAATGCGGTCGCGGAGAAACTGCTGCTCGATTGCCCGCGACTGGGCATTGGTGCGAAACATCACGGCGATGTCGCGCGGCCGATAGCGACCGGCCACCAGGTGGCGAGCGACTTCAGACGCGACGTAGCTCGCCTCGTGATCCGCGTCGCTCAACTCGTTGACGACGATCGGCTGGCCTACCGGATTGGCGGTCCAGAGGTGCTTGTCACGCACCCGCAGGCGGTTGGCCTGGATCACCCCCTGCGCGGCGGTGAGGATCATCTGGGTCGAGCGATAGTTCTGGTCGAGCACGACGGTCTGGCTTCCGGGGAAGTCCCTCCCGAAGTCCAGGATGTTGTGGATATTGGCCGAGCGCCAACTGTAGATGGACTGGTCCTCGTCGCCGACGACGCAGACGTTGCGGTGCGCCCGTCCCAGCAGTTTCACCAGCTCGTACTGCGCGACGTTGGTGTCCTGGAACTCGTCGACCAGGATGTAGCGATACCGCTCCTGGCACTGCTCGAGCACGTCCGGGTGCTCGCGGAACAGCCGGACCGTGTCGCTCAAGATGTCGTCGAAGTCGAGGGCCCGATTCTTCGCGAGCCGCTCCTGGTACGCGCGGTAGACTCCGGCGACGATCTCCTCCCGGTGACTCTGCGCCTGGTTCGCGTACTCCTGGGGGCCGCGCAACACGCTCTTGGACAGTGAGATCTGGTGGAGAATGGCCCGCGCGGGATAGTACTTCTCGTCGAGGTTCAGGTCGCCCAGCGCCCGTTTCACGAGGGCCAGCTGCTCCCCATCGTCGTAGATCACGAAGTGCGAATCGACGCCGATCCGCGCGCCGTCCCGCCGGAGGATGCGGGCAAAGACGGCGTGGAAGGTCCCCATCGTCACGGAGTCCGCCTGCCTGGGCAGCAGCCCCTGCAACCGGGTCAGCATCTCGCGGGCCGCCCGGTTAGTGAATGTCACGGCGAGCACGTGCCAGGGGGGAACCCCGCGCCCGGCGATGAGGTGGGCGATCCGGTGGACGATCACGCGCGTCTTGCCCGAGCCGGGCCCCGCCACGATGAGGACCGGTCCCTCGGTCGTCTCGACGGCCAGGCGCTGCGCGGGGTTCAGTTGCTCGATCAAGGTGGGTGTCCCGAGCCTCCCGGTGGTTTTCGCAGCCGAGTTTCACCCGATTCTATCACGCCCCGGCGCCCCATTGGTCGGCGCGCTGGCCGGTGGTGCCCTCCCTCTCTCGCATTCCTAATCCTGGCACCCAGTCCCCTCGCCCACGTGGGGACGCCCTCATCCCTACCCTCTCCCACTGGGAGAGGGCGGGCGACTCCTCCCACTCCCCTGGTGGGACCCGGCTCAGGAACGGCGGGCAGGGGGTGAGGGGGCCGTCTCCCCCCCTCTCCCCTGGTGGGAGAGGGGGCAGGGGGTGAGGGGGAAGCCTCCCCTGTCATCGCTCACGATTGCGGCGCCGCGATGGCCCGGGGTATAATCGAGGCCGAAATCCACCGCACCGAGGACTCTGTGACCACCGACGAGTTCTCCATAGCCGCCGAGCGGGTCCGCGAGCTTGCCTACGGCGAGAACTACTACCAGTCGCCCGTGGTGCTGTACGCCACCCGGGGCGACGCCGATCCCCTCTCCATTCACCGCTTCGAGTCGGTCGGGGGCGGGCGCGCGCCCGGCTTCATCAACCTGGCCGACCTCGATCGCTTGGTCGACGTGGTCGCGCTCGCCGCCGCGGCCTTCCGCAAGAACTGTGGCGGGCAGATGCCCCACCTGGCCGTGATCGGCAAGCACGGCAACCCGTGTGGCTTCGCCGCCGACTGGCAATCGCCCGAGACGGCGATCGGCAAGGCACTCGCCGGCGACCCCTTGGCCGCCATGGGCGGGGAGATGGTCGTCACCTTCCCGATCGACGATCACCTGGCTCGCGCCCTCGTGAAATCGTCGGCGGGCCACCGCCTCGCCGCGGCCCGGAACTGGCTGCTCGACATCGTCGCCGCGCCGGCTTTCGCACCGGAGGCCGTCGAGCGACTCGGCCGGCGGGAGAAGCGCCGGCTGCTCGTCAACCCGGCGCTCGCCGCCCCGACACTGCACACTGCGCCGATCGTCCGTCCGGTCCGGGGCGGGCTGCTCGTCCAGCCGGCCGCGGACTTCGTGGTCGACCTGTTCGGGACCGATCCGCCGGCGGTCGACTGGGTTAGCTGCGACGCCCGAGCGGACGGCCTCCCCGACGAGCGACGAGACTCACTGCTGGTTGCCTTCTCTGTCGCCTGGCGGGCGTCGAGCAACACCGTCGCCCTGGTGAACGACCGGATGCTCTTGGGGCTGGGGGTTGGCCAGCAGGACCGGGTGGGCTGCATCCAGCTCGCGGCGACCCGCGCCATCCGGTCGGCGATGCTGCGACGGGCGGCGACCGACGAGGAGTGGCAGCGGTGCATCCACGAGGCGTGGACGCACTACGGCGACCCGGATTGGGTCGAGGCGGCGCACCTCCGCGGGTCCACATTCGCTTCGGACGCGTTCTTCCCCTTCACCGACTCGCCGCGCGAGCTGACCGATCCGGACCGCGTCGGTTGTACGGCCGGCATCGCCGTCGCCGACGGCGAGGAGCTGCCCACGGTGCGCGCCTTCTTCGCCGAGCGCGGCACCCTCGTCGCGCTGGTGCCACGCAAGTACCGGGGGTTCGCCCGCCATTGACGAGTGCCGGATCGCTTCCTGATCGCTCCAGGGGCGCTCCTCGTCTCCGTAGCACATCGATCGCTCGTGGCCCTTGCCGGTCACGGCGACCAGGTCGCCGGCCTCGGCCCGGGCCAGCGCGAAGGAGATCGCCTCGGCCCGGTCGGGTACGCGCCAGTAGTCGCGCCCAAGCCGGCGACCCGCCCGCTCGACGCCGACCGCGATCTCGTCGATGATCGCATCCACGTCCTCGGTCCGGGGATCCTCGGCGGTCAACACGATGCGATCGGCCTGACGGCCGGCGATCTCGCCCATCAGCGGCCGCTTCTGCCGGTCGCGCAGACCGGCGCAGCCAAAGACGACAAACAGGCGCCCGTCCGTCTGATGGCGCAACGCGGCGAGCGCCTCGGCCAGGCTGTTCGGCGTATGGGCGAAGTCGACGACGACGCGGAAGGGCTGGCCGAGGTCGATCACCTCCATGCGCCCCTCGACGCCGCGGAATGTGCCCAGCGTCGCGGCCATCAGGTCCGGAGGTATCTCCTGGCTCCAACCGACCGCCAGCGCCGCCAGGGCATTGGCGACGTTGTAACGACCAGGGATCGCGAGCGTGATCGGGCGCTCCCACTGCCGCGACCGCGCGATGAAGTGCACGCGGTCGGCGGTGAGCTCGATGCGGGCTGCTCGAACGTCGGCCTGTTCTGACACGCCGTACCGGATCACCCGGTCAGCCCGCACGGTGGCAAAATCGGCCGAAGCCGAGTCGTCGGCGTTGACGACCGCCACTTTCGGCACACCTGGCTTGCGATAGCTCGTCGCCAACATCTCGAACAGCCGCCGCTTCGCTCGGCGATACTGCTCGAACGTCCGGTGGTAGTCGAGGTGCTCCGGGGTGATGTTGGTGACGACGGCGATGTCGTACTCACAGGCGTGGACCCGGCGCTGGTCGAGCGCGTGAGAGGTCGTCTCGAGGATCGCGTCGGTGCAGCCCGCGGCAACCATCTCGGCCAGAAGCCGCTGCACCGCCAGCGCGTCGGGCGTCGTCGTGTGCAGCCCCGTGTCGATCTCCTGACCGGCGATCCGGGCGCCGACGGTCGTCACCAGTCCCACCTGACGTCCGGCCGCCCGCAGCAGTGCGTCGACCATGCTTGCCGTCGTCGTCTTGCCGTCGGTGCCGGTGATGCCGATCAGCGTCAGCCGGCGCGACGGATGGCCACGCCAGCCCGCCGCGATCTCGGCGAGCGCGCGGCGGGCGTCGGGTACGACCAGCCCCACCTGTCCAGGCGGCAGCGCGCGGGGGTCCTCGACGACGGCCGCGACGGCGCCCCGCGCGAACGCATCCGGCACGAACCGATGGGCGTCGACGCCGACGCCACGCACCGCCACGAACAGGTCGCCCGGCGCGACCGCGCGCGAGTCGACGACGACCCGCCGCACGAGGAGATCGGGGGAGGGAGCTGCGGCCGGGCCGGCCAGCCAGCGGGCGATTTCACCTAGAGAGAACATCTATTGCCCTTTTCCGCGGCCCGACCGCCGCCGCAGAGCAGCGCCCATCGCCCGCAGCTTCGGCAGCAACCTCTGCCAGAGCCAGTACCGAGCGTGACTGTAGGCGTAGTCGTGGGCGCCGACATAGCGGACGATCTCCCCGCCGAAGCCGCGCTTGAACTGATAGACGCCCCAGAGATCGTCCCCGCCCGCTTCCGGGTCCTTCCCCTGCTCCGCCTGCTGCCCGACCGCGTCCGGGATGCCCCACAGGTCATAGCTGATGCTGCCTTCCGATTTTGCCCACTTGATTGACTCCCACTGGAGAAGATCGTTCGGCTTCAGATTCCGGTACTTCCCATTTGAGGCGCCATACATATAATAGGCACACTTACCCATGATCAGGATCATCGTCCCGGCGAGCACCTCGCCCGCGTAGGTCGCGAGAAAGAGCTGGGCCATGCCCCGGGCCTCGAGACAGTTCCAGACCTCCTCGTAGTAGTCGAGAGAGTGGATCAGGAAGCTGCCCCGCTGGCTCGTCTCCTCCAGCAACTGGTAGAATGCGGGGAGGTCGTCGGGACCACCTTCGACGATGGTCACGCCACGCCGTTGGGCCAGGCCCACATTATAGCGCGTCTTGGGGTTGAGGCGGCGGGCGAGGTTCGCGAGATCGGGGCGGAGGTCGACGATCAGGGTGCTCCGGGGTTGGATCTCGTCCCCGGGACGAAAGCCGTGCGCGCGAAAAAACTGTTGCGTGTCGACCCCGTTGCGGATCTCCGGCTCGATCCGAAGGAACGTCGCCTCCTCCGAGCGGGCCAGGCAGTGGATGGCGTCGAGGACGGCTGCGGCTCCCTCGCGGTCGGTCGCCTGGATGATCGGGCCGCGGGGCACGTAGGCGATCGTTCCGAGGGGGGTGGCCCGAAGCAGCACCTGGGCGACGCCCAGCGCCCGCCCAGCACGCTCGACGAGGAGGCGCCGAGGGGTCCAGCCGAACCGGGCCTTGAACTCGCCCCACTCGTAGGATTGCAGGATGTTTCCCAGGGTCCCGTCGATGACCCGGGCGTCCCACTCGTCGGCGTCTTCAACCAACCACGTTTCGCTGGCGGTCGTCTGCGAGCGAACCGATGTCCGGGCGACTGGCGACAGCATCGGCGCGATTATAGCGAAGCCGGCGCGGGGCCCGATGTTAGAATCGTGCTACAGCCGGCGGCAGGGCTGGCCGCGTGGTAGAATTTGGCAGAATAATCGGCAATCCACGATGGGAGGGCAAGACCCGTGTGCGGTATCGTCGGCTATGTAGGACAGGGCAACGCCAGCGAGATCGTCTTCGAGGGGCTGCGGCGGCTCGAGTACCGTGGCTACGACTCGGCGGGGATCGCCGTGCTGCGCGACGGGACGATCGAGGTGCGCCGCGCGGTCGGGAAGCTTGACAACCTCGCCACGCGGCTCCGCGACGAGCCGCTCGACGGGGCAGTTGGCATTGGGCACACCCGCTGGGCGACCCACGGCCGGCCGACCGAGACAAACGCGCACCCGCACACTGACTGCACGGGTGAGATCGTCGTCATCCACAACGGCATCGTCGAGAACTACCTCTCTCTGCGGAAGCGGCTGATCGCCAACGGCCACCGGTTCAGCTCGGAAACGGATACGGAGGTCGTGCCTCACCTGATCGAAGACCATCTCCACCAGGGCCTCGACCTCCAGGCCGCCATCCTCCAGACGCTCCGGGAGATCCGGGGGAACCACGCCATCGTCGTCCTCAGCTCTCGCCAACTGGGCACGATCTACGCGGCCCGGCTCGGCAACGCCGGAGGCGTGGTCCTCGGGGTGGGGGACGGCGAATGGTTTATTGCCTCGGACCTACCGGCGATCCTCCCGTACACCCGGCGAGTGGCGTTCCTCGACCACGGCGAAGTCGCGGCGCTGAATGGCGACGGGTATCGGGTTCTGGACCTTGGCGGCAACCCAATCGCGAAGACGGTGCAGACCGTGCCCTACGATCCGGTCTCCGCGGCCAAGGGCGGCTACAAGCACTTCATGCTCAAAGAGATCTGCGAGCAGCCGCGGTCGCTCTCCGACACCATCAGCAGCCGGATCGCCCTCGCTCCGCCCCAGGTGCTGCTCGACGAGTTCGGATTGGCCCGGGAGCAGCTCCAGTCGTTTCGGCGGGTCGTGCTGGTCGCCTGTGGCACCGCCTGGCACGCCTGCCTCGTCGGCAAGTTCCTCATCGAGGAGCTGGCCCGCGTCCCCGTCGAGGTCGACTACGCCGACGAGTTCCGGTACCGGGACCCGCTGATCGGGACCGACACCCTGTTCACCGTCGTGACCCAATCCGGCGAGACCGTCGACGTCCTCGTCTCGATGGAGGAGGCACGGCGAAAGGGGGCGCCAACCCTGGCCATCGTCAACGTCGTCGGGTCACAGGCGACGCGCTACGCCGACGCGCTCATCTATACCCACGCCGGCCCGGAGATCGGCGTCGCCTCCACCAAGGCGTTCACGTCCCAGCTCGCGGCGCTCTACCTCTTTGCCCTGTACCTCGGCAAGACGCGGGGCACGCTTGGAGACGCCACCCTCAGCTCGAGCCTCCAGGCGCTCGCACGTCTACCGCACCAGGTGGGCGAGCTGCTTGGAAACGAGGAGCAGTACGCCGACCTCGCCAACCAGTACTCCAAGTGCCACGACTTCCTGTACCTGGCGCGGGGCATCAACTACCCGATCGCCCTGGAAGGCGCGCTGAAGCTGAAGGAGATCAGCTACATCCACGCCGAGGGGTACCCGGCCGGCGAGATGAAGCACGGGCCGATCGCCCTCATCGACGAGGAGATGCCCGTCGTCGTCATCGCGCCGCAGGACCGGGTGTTCGAGAAGACGGTCTCCAACGTCGAGCAGGTGAAGGCGCGGGGCGGAACGGTCATCGCGGTCGTGACCGAGGGAGATCGATCGCTCGAGGGGAAGGCCGATCACCTCATCTCCATTCCGGCGACGATGCCGCACCTGACGCCGATCCTGGCGAGCATCCCCCTTCAGCTCCTCGCCTACCACATCGCCGTGCGCCGCGGCTGCGACGTGGACCAGCCGCGCAACCTGGCCAAGTCGGTGACGGTGGAGTAACATGGGGAGTAACATAACAAGGACGAGTGCCATGCCTGAGCATTGGAG
>JACPQP010000475.1 GCA_016190465.1 Chloroflexota bacterium | reverse complement strand
GCCACAGGGGGCCGCCCCTACAGGAACGGCGGGCAGGGGGGAGAGGTCCCGCGCGAATTGCTGTAGGGGCGGCCCCCTGTGGCCGCCCCTGACTGACAGGGTGAGAGGGGGTTGGCGTTGGCGCGAGCGAGTGAGTTTGGCGGCAACTGGTGGACGCAGCAGTGGATCGCGGCGATGGAGCGGCTAGTGGATGCGGCCCGCCTCGGCCGGGGGCGCAGCTACGCGCGCGGGGGCAAAGTCCGATCGATCGACGTCCAGCCGGGCGTGGTGAAAGCGCGCGTGCAGGGCTCACGGCCGCAGCCCTACCGGGTGGAGATCCGATTGCCGGCGCTCGGGCACGCCGAATGGGAGCGGGTGCTGGATGCGCTCGCCAGCCAGGCGATCTTCGCGGCGAAGCTCCTGGCCGAGGAGATGCCGCCCACGGTCGAGGAGGCATTCGCCGCCGCCGGCGTCTCGCTCTTCCCCCGGCAGACGGAGGACCTGGAGACCGACTGTTCCTGCCCGGATTGGGCCAATCCCTGCAAGCACGTGGCGGCCGTGCACTACCTGCTGGGCGCCGAGTTCGACCGTGATCCGTTTCTGCTCTTCCGGCTGCGTGGCCTGACCAAAGACGAGGTGATGGCCGCGCTGCGAGCCCGCCGTACGGCCGCGGCCCCGGCGGAGCCGGCCGGGCGGTCGGACGAGGCCGCGACGCCAGAGACAGCGGAGGCGGCCGGGTCATCGCTTGACGACGATCTCGAGCGGTTCTGGGTAGCGGGGGAGGGGCTCGCCCACTTCCCGGTCCACCTCGCGCCGCCCGACGTCCAGGCGGCCGTTCTCAAGCGGCTGGGCGCGCCGGCGCTTCCCGCCTCCGCCCGGATGAGTGGCTATAACGAGCGCGACCTGCTCCGTGCGCTGGAGAGCGCCTACGCCGTCGTCAGCGCCCGGGCGCTCGCCCTGGCCTATGGGGACGATTGATTCTGGCTCCACCCGCTCGCGTCCTGCTCTCGCCGCAGCCGCAGCGCCAGCGAGTCTTCACGCAGGGCGACCTGATCGTAGGTGATCGGCTGGCCGGCCGCAATGTCGGCGGTGAGCCGAGCCCCACCGGCCAGGCTGAGTGGCAGCAGTCGCCCGGCCCTGACCACCGCCGCCCGGTCGATCTGCCCGCGCACCAGGCGTCCCCCGCTCCCATCCAGCACGTCGCCGGCCCGGAGGTCACGCTTGGCCAGGGTGATGACGTCGGCGACTGGCCTGGGGAGCGGCGCCATCGTCGCCCGCCCGTAGAGGGCGGCTTCGGCGACCGACAGTGGCGTCTCGGTGCCGCAGAGGTGATAGGGTCGGTAGAGCACCGCGTGCGAGCCATCCGGACTGGCCGGCAGCCCATAGAACGCCAGGTCTTCCCTCAACAGGGCGTTGTCGCTGGTCACCACCACCCAGACGCCGCTGGCGATCTCGCCCGGTACGTCGGAGCGGCCGTCGGCAGCGACCGCGTTGGCCAGGTCGACGACCCCCTCGTGGTCGAGGATGCCGCCTCGCGACTTCAGCCGAAAGAGGTTCGGCAGGTCGCGGATGCCGGCCGAGGGCTCGTGCATCCCTCGTCGATCGGGCGCCAGGCCGGTCGCGTTGGCCAGCGCGGCCATCTCGATCTGCGCCTTTGAGCCGTCGCGAAACGAGTTGTACATCTGCGGGTTGAAGCGCCGCCGCTCGGTCAACTCGGCGCCGAAGCCATAGCGGGCGAACGCCTCTTCGGGGGTGCCGACCGAGTCGCTCGGGTAGAACCGGGTTCCCCGACCGGCGGCGACGACGCGGTAACCGAGCGCCCGGGCCCAGCCGCAGAGCCGATAGGTCACCGCCGGCTGGTCCCCATCGGCCAGGGAGTAGACGACGCCGGCCGCGTCGGCAAGTTGGCGCAGCCGGGCGCCGATCAGGATGTCGACCTCGACCGTCACCATGATAACGTGCTTGCCGTGGCCGATCGCGCCAACGGCGGTCCGGGCGGCGATCTCCGGGCTGCCCGTGGCCTCGATCACGACGTCGACCGGACTCTCGACGGCGATGGAGAGGTCGGGCGCAATCGCGGCTTTCCCCCGGGCCAGCGCATCGCCCACGTCTGCTCCGCTCTCCGCATCGACGATCTCCTCGCCGGTGCGGCCGGCAGCCTCCCACGCACCGACGGCGTTCGCACGCCGCACGTCGGCGACGACGGCCAGGCGCATCCCGCGCATCTGGCCGAGCTGCGCCGCCACTGTTGTGCCGAACCGGCCGGCGCCGACGATCGCCACCCGAATGGGTCGGCCCTCGGCCTCGCGCCGGGCGAGGCCTTCCGCAATCATTCTGCTACCCCAACGACTACACAACCCATCAGTCTCATAGTACACATCTCCCTGCGGCCGGTCAACACTTTCTTAACACTTTCCTTAGCAGATCCTTACCTGACTCTCGGCAAGCCGCTTCTCAGCCGGTCTAGCGACCTGTAAACTAAGTAGTCGTGACACATTGTATGGCACGGCAGGGGGGAGGTCCATCGTGCGGGTGCGACGTGGTGCGTGGTTGAGCCTGGGGTTGGTGGCGATCCTGAGTCTTCTGATTGCGCTCACGGGGGGGTGTCAGTTCGTCGGGAACCTGACCGGCGGCGCGTCATCGCCCGCGGCCAAGCCGCAGGGCTTTGGCGGCGGGTTCGGCGGCGGCACGGTCGTTTCGGCGGTGCCGGTCAAGCAGGGCAAGATCGCCAGCGTGCTGACCTACTCGGGGACGTTGCAGCCGGTGGCCCAGGTCACGATGATCCCCCGGGTGACCGGGCGGGTCGAGAAGGTGCTGGTCGACGTCGGAGCCGAGGTGAAGAAGGGCGCCGTCCTGGTCGAACTGGAGAAGGCGACGCTCCAGGCGCAGGTGCGCCAGGCGGAGGCGGGGGTCGCCGTCGCCGAGATCCGGCTGGCGAGCGTCCAGGCGGGCAGTCGCGAGGAGGACATCTCCTCGGCCGAGGCGGCCCTGGCGAGCGCCCGGGCCCGGCTCGAGCTGACCCGCAAGGGACCCACGGCCGCCGACCTCCAGGCCGCTCAGAGCGCCGTGACCGCCGCCGAGGCGACGCTGCAGCGCGCCGAGTCGGATCTGGCGAAGCTCAAAGGCGGTCCCACGGCGGAGGATCTTCGCCAACTGGAACTCGAGATCGAACGGCAGCGGACCAACCTGTGGCAGACGCAGAGCGACCGCGATGGCACCTGCGGGAACACGAAGAACCCGCCGTACATGTGCCAGATCGCCAACGCGAAGGTAGCGGCGCAGGAAGTGGTGGTCGCTCAGGCCGAGAACAACCTGGCGAAGCTGCGGAACGGGCCGCGTGCGGAAGACCTCGCCACGGCCGAACGGAGCGTCACCAGCGCCCGCGCGCAGCTCGAGAGCGCCCAGGTCCGCCTGAGCCAGTTGCGAAGGGGCTCGACCGCCGAGGATATCCAGATCGCCGAGGCGGCGGTGCGCCAGGCCGAGAACCAGCTCGCGCTACGCCGGACGCCATACACGTCTCGGGATGTCGAATCGGCGCGGGCGGGTCTGGCGCAGGCCCAGGCCGCGCTGGAAGTGGCCCGGCTCCAGCTCGTCGAGGCCACCATCGTCGCGCCGTTCGACGGCGTCGTCTTGCAGAAGCAGGCGGTGCCAGGCGCGGTGATTACCCAGCAGAGCCCCGTGCTGACGATTGGGTCGCGCGACCTCGAGATTCTGGTGAGCATCGACGAGGCGCGTGTCGCGCAGATCGAGTCCGGGCACCCCGCGACGATGAAAGTGCCCGCCTATCCCGAGGCGAGCTTCGACGCGGTCGTCGACAAGATATTCCCCGCGGGCGACACGAAGAGCCACAACTTCACCGTGCGCGTGACGCCGAAGCGGCAGGACGATCGCCTGCGGGCCGGGATGTTCGCCGAGGTCCAGATCGTCACCCGCCAGCGCGACCAGGCGTTGCTGGTGCCGAAGGACGCGCTCGTCGAGCGCGACGGCAAGCCGTCTGTCTTCGTCGTCGCCGACGGCAGGGTCGCCCTTCGTCCCGTCCGCATCGGCATCCGCGCGGCGAACGAGGTCGAGGTGGCCGAAGGGGTTGCCGTCGGCGAGTCGGTGGTGACGGCCGGTGGCAGCGGACTCCGCGATGGAGACACCGTGCGGGTCGCCGGAGGTGCCAGCCCAGCGGGGGGCGCTCAGCCGGGGCAGGGCGGACAGATTCCTCAAGGTGGGCGACCCGGTGGCGACGCCGGTGGCGCTCCCGGCAAGCCAGGCTCCGCGCAGACCCCCCAGCCAAAGCCGTAGGTCGGTGGGCTGCGCGGTGGCGAGGTGTGCGGCCACGGGGGGCCGCCCCTACGACCGCTCCGAGTGTGTGGGACGTGTGGGAAAGGAGAGCCGACGTGGGATTGACCCGACTGGCCGTCGCCCGGCCGCTGACTATCCTGATGATGATCTGCGGACTTGTCGTGATGGGACTGGTGGCCCGCAGCCTGTTGAAAGTAGACCGTATGCCGGCGAACATCTCGTTTGGGTTCGTCAATGTCTCGGTCGGCTTGCCCGGCGCGGCGCCGCTGGACGTCGAGCAACTCATCGTCACGGTCCTGGAGGACGGTCTGGCTGGCCTCCCCGGCGTGCAGGGCATCAACGGGTCCGCGAGCGAAGGTCGGGGCAACGTCAGCTTCCAGCTTGCCGAGGGCGCGGACGCCGATCGGACGGCGATCGAGGCCGAGCGCCGGCTGGCTGGACTGCGGGGGCGGCTGCCGGCGGAGATCAGCCCGCCGACGGTCAACCGGGCCGACCCGAATGCCTTCCCCATCCTCAACATCGTGCTGTCCGGGCGACGCTCGGTCGCCGAGCTGTACGACCTGGCGGTCACGCAGGTCGAGCCGGCCTTGCAGTCCGTGCTGGGCGTGGCCGAGGTCAACGTGTTCGGCGGCTTGCAGCGAGAGGTCTCGATCACGTTTGACTACGCGAAGCTGGACGCCTACGGCCTGAGCATCCAGCAGATCACCACCGCCCTGAGTCGTGAAAACATCAGCACGCCGGCCGGCTCCCTGGTCGAGGGGCGCCGCACGGTGAACATTCGCACTTTCGGCCAGTATCAGTCGATCGAGGAGATCGGCGACGTCATCCTGGCCAGCACGCCGACGTCATCAGGAACGGCCGCCGTGTACCTGCGCGACATCGCCACGATCAAGGAGGGATTCAAGGAACAGACCCGCCTCCAGCGGTTCAACGGCCAGGAGGCCGTGGGGATCAGCATCACCAAGCAGGCTGACGCCAACAGTCTCCAGGTAGCCGACGACATCCAGGCGGCGCTGGCTCGCGTTCAGCGCACCTTGCCTCCTGACGTCCGCCTGGTGGTCACCAACGACTCGTCGCGGTTCACGCGCGCGGCGCTCGACGCCGTGCAGTTTGACCTCAGCCTGGCCGTGGTGCTCACCGCGCTGGTCTTGCTGCTTTTCCTGCACACCTGGCGGAACGTGCTGATCGTCATCCTCGCGATCCCGACGTCGCTCATCTCGACGTTCCTGGTCATGTGGGCCCTGGGCTTCACCCTGAACATGATCTCGCTGATGGCCCTGGCGCTGATGATCGGCATCCTGGTCGACGATTCCATCGTCGTTCTGGAGAACATCCATCGCCATCTGCGACTGGGTGAGGGGCCGATCCTGGCCGCGCTGAACGGCCGCAGCGAGATCGGCCTGGCCGCGATCGCCATCACCCTGACCGACATCGTCGTCTATCTGCCGATCGCCTTCATGTCGGGCGGGATCGGGCGGATGTTCCGCGAGTATGGTCTGACCATCGCCGCGGCGACGCTCTTCTCCCTGTTCATCTCGTTCACGCTGACGCCGATGCTGGCGTCACGTCTGCTCGGCGCCCACGAGGGCGACGGGCCGACGGGGGGACGGGGCGACGGGGCGACGGGGCCCTTTGCCCCGCTGACGCGGTTCGCCAGCGGTTTCACCCGCGCCTGGGAGGGCGGCTACTCCCGGCTCGCCCGCTTCTACGGGGCGACGCTGCGCTTCTGCCTTCGCGCCCGGCCTCTCGTCATTCTGCTGGCCGTGGTCGCCATCGGTGCGGCTTACGCAATGGTGTACTTCCGGCTGCTCGGCACCGAGTACGCCCCGCAAGAGGACGATAATCAGTTCAACGTCAGCATCCAGATGCCCCCGGGCACGGCCGCGGCGGCGTCTGAAGAGGTGGTGCGGCAGGTCGAGGCGGCGGTGATGCGGCTGCCCGAAGTCGAAGCGGTGTTCACCTCGGCGGGTGGCGGGGGCGGCTTCGGCGGCGGCGGCGGCAACATTAGCGTGCAGCTCAAGCCAAAGAGCGAGCGGGAGCGGTCGGTGTTCCAGGTGGTCGCCGATGTGCGCCGGTTCACCACAGGGTTCCCCGAGGCATCGGTCATCGCCAATGTCGCCAGCCCGCTGGGAGGGGGTGGTGGTGGCTTCGGCATCGGCATTCGGATCACTGGCGAGGACTATGGGACGATGGCCAGCATCGCGCGCGATGTCGAACAGATCGCCCGCACCGTGCCGGGGGTTACCGCCACGCGGAGCGCGGCAACCGCCGGCCTCCCGGAGGTCCGGGCCCGGCTCGACCGGCGGCGGATGGCCGAGCTAGGCGTCAACGCGCAGCAGGTGACGACCGCGCTGCGCGTCGCCATCGCGGGGACCACCGTGACACAGTTGCGTAAGGAAGGGGCGCGGGCCATCGACGTGACCGTCCGCGCCGCCGACGCCGACCGGCTGAGCCTGGAGAACCTGGAGATGGTGCCGGTGGCGACGACGGCCAGCGGAATCGTCCGTCTTGGCCAGGTTGCCCGGCTGGAACGGAGCTCCGGCCCGGCCAGCATCAACCGGCAGGACCGACTGCGCACGTCCAGCGTGAACGCGACCGTGGCCGATCGTCCCATCGGCGACGTGGCTCGTGACCTTCGCCAGGCGCTCGCGACCTACTCGCCGCCGCCGGGCTACCAGGTCAGCGTCTCCGGAGGCCAGGTGGCTCAGCTCGACGCGGCATTCGTCAACCTCGTTCAGGCCCTGGGGCTCTCGGTGTTGCTCATCTATATGCTGCTCGTGGCGCTGTACGAGTCCTGGCTGGACCCACTGGCGATTATGTTCTCCCTGCCGGTCGCGCTGGTGGGCGCGTTCGGCGCGCTCCTGATCACGGGGAACACGCTCAACCTCTTCTCGATGATCGGGATGATCATGCTGCTCGGCCTGGTCGCCAAGAACGCGATCCTGCTCATCGACTACACGAGGACGCTCCGGTCGCGCGGCTACAGTCGAAACGCCGCGCTTCTCGAGGCTGGCCCGACTCGGCTGCGCCCGATCCTGATGACGACGTGCACGATCCTCTTCGCGATGCTGCCGCTGGCGCTGAAGCTGGAGGCTGGCGCGGAGTCGCGAGCGCCGATGGCCGTGGTGGTCATGGGCGGGGTGACCTCGTCGATGCTGCTCACGCTGCTGATCGTGCCGGTCGTCTACACCTACCTGGACGACCTGACCAGCTTCGTGCGGCGGCTACTGCGGGCGCCGGAGGCCCAGCCAGCGCGATCCGTGCCGGCCATCGCGGGCGGAGCAGGGGAGACCCACGAACAGTCCATCGGGACTGTTCGTGCCCCTGGCCGCCGCTCCTGACCAATCAGTACGGCGGGACTGCCCGTCTCTCCAGCGACGAGCGCACGATGGCGCCCTCAATCTGGAGCTCGCGCAGGCCGTCCAGGCCGGTGACCGGGGGAGCCTCGCCGGCGCGCACCGCCCGAACGAAGGTGCTGATCGAGCGGCCAAAGCTGACCTGGAAGCCCAGGCGTGGCTGATCGGCGGCCGGCGCCCAGACCGTCACCTCGCCGGTGTCGTAGTTGAAGAAGCGGGTCTCTCCCGCGAGATCCTCGATCGCCGCCCGGCCACGGGTCCCGCCGACCTCAATGCGGAGCAAGGGGTGCGCCCAGGCAAACCGACTGGTGCCGATGACGGTGCCGAGCGCGCCGCTGGCGAACTGAAGCGTCGCGGCGCGATCGGGCGCGTTGGCACCGCGAAAGTCGATCGGCCCGCGCTCGGCGGCGCTGACCCAGGCGACCTCTCCGGCGAAGTATCGCATCAGGTCGAGGACGTGGCTCCAGCAGAGCAGCGACGCCCAGACGTTGCAAGAGACGATCTCTCCCAGCCTGCCCTCGTCGAGCAGCGCCTTGAGCCGGCCGACGTGCGGCGCGAACCGGTAGTTGAAGTTGAGGCCGAGCCACCGGCCGCGCTCGGCCGCCAGGTTTACCATCTCCGCGGCGTGGGGGACGTCGCTCGGCTCGACGCGAAACTGGCCGCGGGCGGCGTAGAGCGGCTTCTCGGTGAAGACGTGGACGCCGGCGCGCAGGCAGGCCATCACCGGCTCGAAGCGGTCGCGCTCGGTAGTCCCCACGTCGACGACATCCGGGCGCGTCTCCTGAATCAACTCGTCGAGCGTCTCGAAGGCGAGGCAGCCGTACTCGGCGGCCAGGGTGCGCGCCTTCTCCGGGGTCCGGTTCTGCATCCCGACGATCTCGACCTCGGGTATCCTGGCGAACTCGGGCGCGTGGTTGCGGCGAACCACGTTTCCCGTGCCGACGAACGCGACGCGGAGACGCTCAGCCATCATGTCACCTCCAATGACGGGCACGGAGCAGAGGCCCGCGGAATATGGGGCCCCTTCGCCGGCCTGGTGATCTCCCGAGCAGGCGGTGAACAGTCTCAGGCGTCCGGTGAGAGCGCATCCAGGATGGCGACAAACTCCACAGGTCGGATGATCTTGATTCCCTGATAGGCGCCCAGTTCCAGCAGGTCCCTATCCCCGCTGACGATGTAGTGGGCTTGCCCTTCCACCGCGCACTCGATCAGCATCTCGTCCTTCGGGTCTCGGCAGACGCCCCCCAGGACCAACTGTCCGGGTGTCTGCACAGTCTCCTGCTCGACAACGTCGATGAGAGCCTGAGGGTCGGCAACCATCCTTTCTCGCAGGCGGGGCCGCGAGAGAACTTGCTTCAGTTCCTCAATGATTGCCGGTGAGGCGAGATAGAGAAACGTCCCCTGTGCCCAGTGGCCGATGAGGCGAGAGATAGTCTCATTGCGCGTCAGGGCGTAGCTGACCAGAAGGTTGTTGTCGATGACGGCTTTGAGCATACGCGGCTAAGACTTCGCCGGTCTCTGACGCCGGATCTCATAGACTTCCTGGCGCGCCTGGTCAGCGAGGGCCAACGCCTCTTCCTCATCCAGGCCGCTCTGTGCCGCGTTCTGCTCGGCAAGCTGTCGCAGTCGCTCGAATCGCTCGTGTCGTGTGTCGAGTTGCCTCACCTTGTACCGGAGGTATTCCTGGTATTCGTCGAAGCTCAAGATCACCGCCATCGGCTTACCATAGGTCTCGACGATCACTGCGTCACCTCTCGTGCGCGCCCAATCGATGATGTCTCGAATATTCCTCTGCAACTCGCTAGAGGTGACGATTCTGGGCATCGGTTTGCTCCTCACCTGGCCGTTGCTGAAATTCCGTAACATCTGTAGTCTACATCATCCTGTGAGCGATAGCAATGGGCTTGTTGCCAGGTAGCGGAATAGCAGGCGACCTGCTACGGCCTATCCCGCCGCCCTTCCCCCTCACAAGGGTAGGTAACGCGGTGGAGTGGCCCGGCGATCCCGCGGGGACTTCCTGTAGAGACGTCCTGCCAGGACGTCTCTACTGAAGTCGCGGGCTACCGTTACGAAGTCGGCCTGCGCCGACTTCAGTAGCCCGCGAAGGCGGGCTTCGTCAAGGGAGCTCGCGACTTCAGTCGCCGAGCGTAACTGCCCAGGTAGGTCTGGGGTTGGGCAGTCTGGCCAGTGGACTTGTGTCTAGTCGTTCGTGCACCATGCTGGCGTGGACATAGAGAGCATTCGCGCCAAGGCGCTGGCAGCCTATCGACAAGGCTCAGGCG
>JACPQP010000472.1 GCA_016190465.1 Chloroflexota bacterium | reverse complement strand
GGTGAGATAGTCACCGGGCGGCAGCTCGATGATGGCGAACGAGACAACCGAGACCAGGAAGAGCAAGATGATCGCCGAGACCAATCGGCGGATGAGGAAGGTCAGCATCGCCGCGTTCCACTCCCAAGCTACCTGTCGGGGAATGTCGCCCTGGCCGAGGACCCGGGGCGGTTACTCCAAGCCCCCACCGATCATTGGTCCCACCGCTATCAGCCGTCTGCCCGGGCTGACGGCTGATAGCTGATCACTGACAGCTCCTTAGCTCTTGAAGAACCAGGTTTCGGGCCGGTAGGGGCAGACGAAGTAGGCGTCGGGCGCGTAGACCGGGATCTCTTTCGGGACGTTCCCCAGCTTCTTGTTGATGACGATGGGCATCGGACCGACGCCGACGGTCCCGATCGACCACAGGTTCTCCGCCTGCGACTTGTTGATCTCCTTGCCGAGGCGGATGCGCTCCTCGCGAGGCGCGGTCTGCATCTTCTCCCAGCGCTCCTGCTGCTTCTTCATCTCCTCCACGGGCTCCTCGCCCTCTTTGCCTTTGGTCTGCCACCACTTACCCCAGGCAAAGCCGAAGGCGTTCTCACCCAGGCCGGCCACGGAGTAGTAGGGCGAGAACTGCACCTGAGTGTTCCGCGCGGCGATCCACGTCGAGAGATCGTGCTCGTTGGCGTTCCAGTGCTGACTGAGCAACGATCGCTCGACGGACTTCGTCTGGATCTTGACCTTGACGGCCGTGCGCCACATATCGGCGACCAGCTCCGAGGCTGGCCCCATGCCGTGGCCATCCCAGTACTCGAAGGTGACCACAAACGTCTTGCCGTCGGGGCCGATGCGGAAGCCCTCGGCGTCGCGCTTGTTGAGGCCAATCTCGTCGAGCAGCTTGTTCGCCTCTTCGGGCTTGTACTCGAGGTAGGCCTTGGCGGCTTCCTCGACGTAGTAATCCGTGCCCGGCAGCGCGACCGCCTGCATGATCAGACCGCGGTTCAGGTTGAGGACCTTGTTGAACTCGGCGCGGTCGAGGCCCAGCGACATCGCCTTGCGGAACCGAAAGTCGCGGAAGATCTGGCGCTTCAAGGGGTCCTTGATCGTCTGGTTGAACATGAGCGCGACGTTGCCGGCGAAGTTCGAGTTCCACAGCAGGGTGGTGTAGCCACCCTTCTCCTCGTTCCGCTTCAACAGCGGATAGTCCGCCATAACGGTGTGCAGCCCCTCGAAGTCGATCTCGCCGGCGACGGCCTTCAGCTTGAGGGCCTCGGGATTCTGGACCAGCGCGTGGTAGATCTTGTCGATGTACGGCAACTGGTTGCCCTGGGGATCGACCTTCCAGTAGTACGGGTTGCGCTCGGTCGTGACGTTGCCCTGGTCGCGGGAGCGCAGGAGCCACGGGCCAAGGGTCGGGATGCCGATCAGAGCGGTGCCGTAGGTGATGGCGTGGACCTGCCCCACCTTGCGGAAGAGGTCCGGCCACTTGTCGACCCGATTCTCCTTCATCAAGTCGGCGAGCTTCGCCTTGTCCTGATACTTGGCGTGGTACTGCCCGTGCCAGTGCTTGGCGTAGCTCACGATCGGGGTATAGGTTGCCAGGGCCGCCAGGATGTTGGGCGAGGCGTAGGTGATCCGGATCCTGGAGGCATCGAGCTTCTCGACCTTCTGGATGAGCGAGGCTGGCCCGGGCTTGACCGGGCTGAGCTCCTCGTTCATCACGACGTCGTCCCACCAGAACATGATGTCGTCGACGGTCCAGGGCTGGCCGTCCGACCACTTCACGCCCTGGCGCAGGTCGAACGTGACGGTGCGCGCCTTCTCGTCGAGCTCCCATCTCGTCATCAGGTTGGGGATGATCGTCACCATGTCGGGCGCGACGGCGACGAGGCCCTCGGCGCTGTTCGGCAGCCAGCCCTCGAACGCGTTCGGGTTGGTGTGGCCGCCGCGTAGCGTGCCACCGTACTGGCCGACCGATTCGGCCGGCTTCACCACCAGCGGCTCCTTGGGCAGACGCTGCTCCACCGGCGGCAGCTTCCCCGCCTTTACCAGCGCCTCCAGCATCGGCGCTTCCTTGTACCCGGCCGGTGCGGCGGCTGGTTTAGCCGGAGCGGCGGTGGGGGCCGGTTTGGCCGGGGCCTGGGTTGGAGCGGCCGGGGCCGGCGCGGTGGTGGCGGCCGGCTTGGCCGGTGCGGGGGTCGGCGCGGCCGGGGCCGGCGCGGTGGTGGGCGCCGCCTTGGGGGGCGCCGGGGCGGGTGGAACCGGCGTGGGCTGTGGAGCAGCGCAAGCCGCTGCCACTGCTCCGGCCGTCGCTACGGCCGAGAGAGCCAGGAACCGACGACGACTGCTTTTCCGCCTGGACACGACTTTCCCTCCTCACTCAGGATGAATTGCACGTTCCCAACTATACCGGGAAGTGAGCCGCATTCTAGCAGCATTCGAGCGACATGTCAAGCCCCAGGCTTTCGATCAGTTTCGCAAAGTTTTGATCTGGGGCCGGACGACCGGTCACGTTGACTTTCGTTTGGTTGTGATGTATCATCAGCCTTGCTGGCTGCATCGGGCATCGAGAGAAGAATGAAAGAGCATCAGACGGCGGAGAGAACCGGAGGGGAGTCAAGGTCACTGCTGGGAGTGGAGCGCCGAGCCCGCATCGTTGATCTGGCCCGGCGGCAGGGCGCCGTGCGGATCGACGAGCTGAGCGACCTGTTCCAGGTCTCGCACGTGACTCTCCGTAACGACCTCGACGTGCTCGCCCGGCAGGGGCTCCTGGTGCGGGACCGGGGAGGTGCGATCCCCAACACCCAGGCGACCCTGACCGTAGCGTTCGACCGGCGGGCTGCCCTCAATCTCGAAGAGAAGAGCCGCATTGGCCGGGCCGCCGCGAGTCTCGTCACCGCTGGTGACACCATCATCATGGACGCCGGCACGACCCTGGCGGAGATGGCCAGGAGCCTGGATGGGGTCTCTCCGCTCACCGTCGTCACCAATGCGCTGAACGTGGCCTCTCAGGTAGGCATGCTGGACCGAGTGCACGTGATCCTGGTGGGCGGCTCGCTCAACCGCGATACGATCAGCACCATCGGTCCGAACGCCGAGCGCAACCTGGGCGACTTGATGGTGCAGAAAGCCTTCGTGGGCATCACCGGCATCGAGGTGGAGGCGGGGCTGACCGACACCTCTCTCGAGGTGGCCCAGGTGAAGCGGGCGATGATGCAGGCTGCCCGGCAGGTCATCCTGCTCGCCGACTCCAGCAAGTGGGGGCACGTCGACTTCGCGCGGGTTGCGCCGCTGCGAGCGGTGCAGACACTGGTCACCGATTCCGGGCTGCCGAGTGAGGCTCGCGCGGACGTCGAACGCCTGGGCATCGAGCTCATCCTCGTTTGACGTTGGCAAACAGGTCGTCCTCCGTTCCCTCTCTCCGCGTCGGATCCGGCTCAGGAACGGCGGCCAGGGGGTGAGGTCCGGCCCCCGGCACCGGGGGCGGAAAAGCCCGGCTGAAGTGCTCCACGCCCAGGTGGGTCCGGAGGAGGTCGTCGGGCAGCAACGCCCACGGGTTGCGTGGGAAGATCTGGGTCCGGTGGCAGAGGATCGCGGCTCGCTTCACCTCGACAAGGGAGCGCACGTCGACGCTGGCGGTGATGGCCTCGTCGGGCACGCCAAAGGCCGCTGGATTCGGGTCCGCGTCCTCGGGGGACACCGGAAAGCCGGCCGAGGCCAGAATCCGCGGCAGTTGACTGTAGAGGCTGCGCGGCGGCGCGACGTAGTAGAGCCGGGCGATCGGCCAGGCCGGCCGGTCCGGCTCGCCGTCGCGGAGACCCACCGCCTGCACCGCCGCGACGGTGAACCGATGCATCGCCAGATGGTCCGGGTGCCCGTAGACGCCCTCCGGGCCGAAGGTGACGACGACATCCGGGCGCTCCTGACGGACGATCTCGGCGATCGTCCGGGTGGCCAGGGCAGGGTCCACGGCCGCGACGCCGCCGTCCGTATATCCGATCAGATAAAGGTGGGAGATGCCAACGGTGAGGCAGGCGCACTCGAGCTCGCGCTGCCGCACGTCCCCGAGGCTGGCCGGCGTCGCGAGTGACGGGTCGGCGATCTGCCCGGCCTCGCCCCGCGTGGCGCAGACCAGGGCCGTTCGGATCCCCTCGGCCTGGCACCTGGCCATCAAGCCCGCGGTGCCGTACGCCTCGTCGTCGGGATGCGCGAACACCGCCAGGAGGGACATCGGGGGCATCTGGCTCACCGCTCGATCTCCTCGCGGGCGAGCCGGACCCACCGCCGGACGCGGTCGGGGTCGTGCTGGACGGTCTCTACATCCTTCAGCGTGATGTCGACGTGGCAGCCCCGGCATGCCGCCAGGTCCCTTCTCAGGATCTCGCGCACCCGCGCCGGATTGAAGTCGTAGCCTACCATGTCTGTCGGGCTCGGACGATAGCTCAGAACGTAGTCCGGCCCGATCTGTTCGGCGCACCGGGCGACGTCCGCGAAGGGCGACACGGCGATCCGTCGCAGGTTCGGGACCTGCCTCAGGATCCCGATCTTGCTGGTCAGGTCCTCGCAGCAGCCGTAGGCCACCAGGCCGAACTTCTTCAGGATCGGTAGCTGGTACCGCAGCAGGAACTCGTCGTGCATCGCCGGGGACACGGCGGTGAACTCCTGCGCGGCCATGTAGCCCCACAGGCGGCTACGCTTCACGCCGTTGGCGTTCGGCGCGGGGTCGTCCAGCTCCTCCGCGTAGGGCATCGCCTGGTTCTGGTGGGCGCACAGGCCCCAGTCCCCGGCCGCTTCGGCCTGGTCGTGGGTCCGGAGAACGCCGTCGGACAGGAACCTCGCCAGGCGGTGCAGCCACACCGGGTTGTCCAGCATGTCCACCATGAAGTTCTCGATGCCCCGCAGGTACCCCAGGTCCGTGGAGATGTCGGCCGACCACATCCGGTACGCCGGGCCGCGGTCCACGTTGACCGTGATGATGTCCCCGATGGCGTCCTCGACGCGCCGTGCGTTCTCCGCCGTCTGCTCCTCGTCGATCTCGTGCCAGGGGACGCGCAGGCGCTGGATGTCCTCGAGGTGCTTGATGGGGTAGTCCACCTTGAAGGAGCCGCGCGGCTCGTCGGAATAGCGCCGCTCCACTTCGAGGCCCCAGCCCTGGCAGCGGTAGACGGCGCGAATCGTGACCCAGGGCTCGAAGATGGAGTCATCCCGCATCGTGTCCCAGAACAACTGGTACCGCAGGAAGTTCTCGTAGGGATGGAAGAACGGATCCGCACAGCGGCACTGCGACTCGGGCATCTCGCGCCAGGCGAAGGCGCGGACGTAGATGAGTGGCCGAGTGTCCTTCAGGCTGTTGTGCCGGCGCCAGAGGTGGCGCCGAATCGGCTGCTCCGGATCGTCGCAGACCTCGACGTATCGCCTGGCGAGATCGCGCAAGATGGCTCGGTCGTCCACGGTCATCGTCCCTCTCCTCGGGAAGGTCCAGGAAGGGCGGCGCCCGTCCTGGCGGGGTTTGGGGTGTCCCCCCAACCGTCATGACCGCTCTGATCCCCTGCTCGGGAAGGTCCAGGAAGGGCGGCGCCCGGCCTGGCGGGGTTTGGGG
>JACPQP010000488.1 GCA_016190465.1 Chloroflexota bacterium | reverse complement strand
CACCTACTTCATCGTGGCGCACTTTCACTACACCATCGTCGGCGGGGAGGTCTTCGCCATCCTGGCGGGGATCTACTACTGGTTCCCCAAGATCACGGGGCACACGTTCGACGAGCGGCTGGGGAAGCTCCACTTTTTCTGGGTCTTTGTGACGTACAACGTCACCTTCATCCCGATGTTCGCCGTGGGCCTGGGTGGCATGAACCGGCGTGTCGCCGACTTTTCGCCCCACCTGACCGACCTCAACCTGTTCATCAGCATCGCCGCCTTCGTCATGGGCGCCGGCTTCCTGGTGATGGTCTACAACCTGGCCGCCTCCTGGATCGGCGGCCCCGCGGCGGCGCCCAACCCCTGGCGAGCTCGGTCGCTCGAGTGGCAGACCTCGTCGCCGCCGCCGCTCGTCAACTTCCTCACCCCGCCGGTCGTGCAAGGGGATCCCTACGACTATGGCGAGCCGGTCTCGCCCGGCTGGCGGGCCGGCCCGGCGCCGATCGCCGGTGGAGCCCCCGTCGCTCACGACAAGAAAGGAGCGATCTGACAATGCAAGAGTCTCGGCTGGGGACGCGGCTGCGTCTCGGCGTACAGGTGCTCATCGGCCTTGCCGTGCTCACCGTCACCGAGTACGCGATTAGCGCCGCGCTGCCGCGTGGCGCCATCTTCCCGCTGATCGTGATCGCCCTGGCCAAAGCCGGGCTGATCCTGCGCTACTTCATGCACATGGCGCAGCTCTGGCGCCCGGAGGAGCACTGATGAGTAGCCTGCCGCTAGCCCACGCGGGCCATTCCGCGCTCCATCGCCTATCGATCAACCGACTCGGGCTCTGGCTGTTCATCCTCTCGGAGAGCTGTCTCTTCGCGGCGGTGATCTCCAGCCGCTACTACCTTCAGGGGCTGCACCGCCCGGCCGAGCTGAACCAGTTGCTTGGCCTGGCCATCACGGCGGTGCTCCTTCTGAGCAGCCTCAGCGCCTACCGGGCGGAGACGGCCATCGCCCACGATGACCAGCGGGGGTTCCAGCGGAACATGCTGGTCACCATCGGGCTCGCGGGGCTGTTCCTGGTCGGGGTCGGCGTCGAGTGGGCCGAGGGGTTCCACTTCTTCCCGCCGTCGAGCGGCTTTGGCACCGCGTTCTTCACGCTGACCGGGATCCACGCCTTCCACGTCCTGAGCGGCGCGCTGGTGCTCTCGCTGGTCTACTTGAGCGGTCGAGGGGGACGCTTTGGCGCGAAGCGCTACTGGCCCGTCGAGGGGTCCGTGAAATACTGGCACTTCGTCGACGTCGCCTGGGTGGTCATCTACCCGACGCTCTATCTGGTGAGCTGACGGGAACCTGCGGAACACGAAAGCCGCGAGGCGGCACGAAGCCGGGCAACTCGTTCCGGGGGGCCTCGTTGCTGGCCAAGATGGTGGCGACGGTGCACACGCTGGTGGGGCACCGCCTGATCCTGGTCATCGGCGCCGGCTGGATAGAGGACGAGTACCATGCCTACGGCTACAAGTCCCCGGCGCCGGGGTGCGGCTGGGGCAGTTCGAAGAGGCGGTGCAGATCATCCGCCGGATGTGGACCGGGCCGCCGGCCCCGTTCACGGGGAAGCATTACAGCATCGCGGGCGCCTACTGCGAGCCGACGCCCCGGCCGACACCGCCGATCCTGATCGGGGGGCGGCGAGCAGCTCACGCGGCGGATCGTGGCCCGGCACGCCGACTTGTGGAACCTGCCGAGTGGGTCGGTGGAGACCGACCCGCGCAAGCTCGTCATCCTTGCCGTCTACTGCGACGCGCTCGGCCGCGATCCGGCGACGATCGTGAAGACCTGGGAGACCGGCTGCGTCGCGCTGGCCGACAGTGCCCAGGAGGCGCGATGCCTGGCCGAGGCCAGTCCCTTCTGTCACCAGGGCGGGCCGGAGGCATCGGTCGTGGGGACACCGGCGATGGTGGCCGAGCACCTGGACCGCTACCGCGCGCTCGGCGTGTCCCACTTCATCCTGCGGTTGGCGGACTTCCCCCGGCTGGACGGTGTGCTCCGGTTCACGGAGGAGGTCGCGCCGGCGCTGCGGCGTGGAGGTTGACATCCTGTCAGGCGAGGTAGGTCTCCACCACCTTCCCGTCCGCATTGGTGATCGCTCGCACCGAGCCCAGCCCGTCGGTGTGGTACACCTGCGCGGTCCCCGACCCGTCCACCGCGTAGGCCAGCCCCAGCCCCCACACGTACT
>JACPQP010000485.1 GCA_016190465.1 Chloroflexota bacterium | reverse complement strand
GTGAAGATGGCTGTAGAATGGAGTCGCCAGTGGCCGTGCCCTTTGCAACCCAACAGCTAATCCGACTGGTCACCGAGAAGGTGATCGAGAATGTGATGCGGCAGGTGCCACGGGCGCTGCCGTCCGGGCCCGAGGTTTCACCGTCGGGCGTGCCGGTCGACGCGGCGGAGTTCTCGCGGCTGGTTCGCTACGTGGGTGCGCTCGAGGAGGACCTGAAGCAGCTTAACTCCCGCTCCGAGGCGCTCGAAGCGAAGATCGCTCGATTGGAACGGCGGTGGAGCTGGCGGACGATGTTCCGGGTCGTCGTGGCGGTTGCCGTGAGCTTTGTCCTCGGGGCGGCGGTCACCTTCGCGGCCCACCTGGGCGGGTGGTACTGATCGTCAGCGAATGGATGAGCGTGCGTACTGGGTCTGCCTGAGCCAGGTTTCCGGCATCGGGCCGGTCCGCTTCCAGCGGCTGATCGCGCACTTCGGAACAGCCGCGGCCGTCTGGAAGGCGGCGCCGGTCGACCTTGTCCGGGCTGGCCTCGACCAGCGGACCGCGGAGGCGATCATCGCCCAGCGGGCCTCCCTCGATCCGGACGCTGTCTGGTCCCGCATCCGTCAGCGGGGCGTCGAGGTGCTGCGCCTCTCTGACGATGCCTACCCGGCTCGGCTGCGTGAGATCCACGATCCGCCTCCCGTCCTGTACCTGCGGGGGAGCCTCCTTCCCAGCGATGCGCTCTGCGTCGCCGTCGTCGGCACGCGCCGGAACACGACCTATGGACGCCAGGCCACCGAGGGGCTGGTCGCCGACCTCTGCCGGAACGGCGTGACGATCGTGAGTGGCCTGGCCCGGGGGATCGATGGGATTGCCCACCGCGCCGCGTTGCGTGCGGGTGGGCGGACGATCGCGGTGCTCGGTAGTGGCGTCGACGTCATCTATCCCGCCGAGCACACCCAACTGGCGAGAGAGATCGTGGACCACGGCGCGCTGTTGTCCGAGTATCCGGTCGAGAGCGCGCCCGAGCCGGGCAACTTTCCGGCCCGCAACCGGATCATCAGTGGCCTGGCTCCGGCGACGCTGGTGATCGAGGCCCCCGAAGGATCCGGGGCGCTGATCACCTCCGACTTCGCGCTCGAGCAGGGACGAGACGTTTTCGCGGTGCCCGGCAGCATCTTCGCCCGGCCGAGCGACGGCACCAACCAGCTCATCCAGCAAGGTGCCAAGCTGGTGCGATGCGCCCAGGATGTCCTCGACGAGCTCCAGGTCGCCCAGGTGGAGCAACAACTCGTGATGCGCGAGCTGTTGCCAGCGGATGACACCGAGGATCGGCTGCTTCGGTTGCTCTCCCAGGAGCCACGGCACGTCGACGACCTGGTCCGCAACTCTGGCCTCCCCACTTCGACGGTGGCGAGCACCCTGACGATCATGGAGTTGAAGGGGCTTGTTCGTTCGGTAGGCAGCATGCAATACGTCGCGGCGCGCTGATCGCCCCTTGCTATCGGTCGCCCGATGCCGTATAATAGATGCGCTGGTGCGATTCAGTCAGGTGCTTCGCGGGCGAACCACGGTTGTCGCCCGCAGTTCTGCTGACGAACCGTCCCAAATTATTCTTTTCACTGAGGAGGGGGTCAGCAGTTCAATGCCTGACAAAACCCTGACCTGCCGCGACTGTGGCGTTTCGTTCGTTTTCACCGAGGGGGAGCAGGCTTTCTACGCGAGCCGGGGGTTCACCAACGAGCCCAGCCGCTGTGCGACGTGCCGGGCAGCGCGTCGGGGCGAGCGCGGGGGCTCCGCGGGCGGTCCCCGAACTGGAGGGGGAGGATACGAGCGCTCCGACCGCACGATGTACCCGGCGGTTTGCGCCGAGTGCGGACGCGAAACGCAAGTGCCGTTCCAACCGAGCGGCGACAAGCCAGTCTATTGCTCCGATTGCTTCGAATCGCGGCGCAGCCGGTCTCGTGACAGCCGCTCCACCAGCGGTGGGTACGGCCGGCGTCGATAAGCCGGTTTCGAGCCTTCAGCGATCAGCCATCAGCGTTCAGCGCTGAGCTTCCGGGGGGCTGATTGCTGACAGCTTCCTGGTGGTCTCGTCCGGGGCAGGGCCCGGCGTGCGAATACATCGCCGCCGGGCCGACGAATTCCTTGCTTTCCTCTGCCCGCCGCGGCCACGACCGTCGTCGCATCCGATTCAGCCACCTTCGATCAGTTGCGCGAGGGCACGGCAGCGGAGAGCCCCGTACGCGGGAGCAGAACCTGATGGGGGTCAGATCGAACGGCCGCTCTGAGCGTGTGGTTGCCGGACCTCTGTTCGTTCTCTCGGTCGTCGCCGCTGCGCTCACGATCGCTTGCCAGACCGCTTCGCCGCCGGAGCAAGTAGCTCTTCCCTTCGCGTCAGCCACTCCCACGACAACGGCGCCGATCGCCACGTCGACACCGATCCCGACACCGATCCCGACGCCGACGCCGATTCCCAGCCCGACCCCGACACCACTTCCTTCGGCCGAGACACTTGCCCGGCGTGCGGTCGAGCGGATGGGGCGCATACGGTCGGCGGCTTTCCAGATCCAGGCGGACAACGGCGCTCTCGACCTCGGGTCGGGGCTGATGGTGGAAAGCCTGAAGGGGACCATCGCTCGACCCGACCGCTTGCGTCTCAAGGCGACGACCACCTTCAACAACAACGTCGTCGAGGTGGAGCTCATCAAGGTCGGGACCCAACTCTATCTCCTGAACCCCTTCACCCAGCAGTGGCAGCCGCTGCCGCCGGGATCGAGTCCGCTGGAGTCGCTCAACCCGTTCTCGGCGGCCGACGCCTTTGCGCAGGCGACCGATCTCACCCGAGTAGAACGCGTGAACGTGAGTGGGGCCGACACCTGGCACCTTCGCGGCACGCTTTCCCCGGGTGCGGTAGCCGTCATGGTTCCTGATGGGGGCGTCAGCCGTGGTGACCGACCGCTCACTGCCGAGCTGTGGACCGGTGTGCAAGACGACCTCCCGCGTCAGATCCGGCTGGAGATGGAGTCGCCAGCGGGCACCCCGCAGAGCGTGACGATCGTGCTCGCCGAGTTCGACCGGCCGGTCGCGATCGAGCCGCCATCGTAAGCAGCGTGGCAACCGTAGGCGGCAGCCCACCATCTCCCTACACGCGCCCCGCGCTGCTCGTCGTCTGTGTCGGCGTCTTCCTGGGCGCGCTCGACCAGACGGTGGTCGTGTCGGCACTGCCGTCGATGATCCGCGACCTCAAGGTACCGCTCAACCGTCTGGACGAGGCGGCCTGGATCGTCGATGGCTACCTGCTTGGCTACTGCGCCTCGCTTCCAGTGATCGGGCGCATCAGCGACGTTCGCGGCCGGCGGCGAGTCTTGCTGGGATGCCTCGGAGTGTTCCTCCTCGCCTCGATCGCCGCGGCGCTCGCTCCCGGGCTCTGGTGGCTGGTCGCGGCTCGAGTGGCGCAGGCGATCGGCGGCGGTGGCCTGCTCCCCGTCGCGCTGGCGCTCGCCACTGATGACCGGGACTCCCGCGCCCACACCGTGCTGCTCGGCATCGTCGGGGCCGCCGCCGAGGCCGGCGGCGTGGTCGGTCCACTCTACGGTGGGGTGGTCGCCGGCTGGCTCGGCTGGCGCTGGATCTTCTGGATCCACATCCCGCTGATCGCCGTCCTGGCCGCGGCGACGGTGGGGCTTCTTCGGCCGCGGCCATCACCCGCCAGCGGGGAGCACGTCGACTGGCTCGGGGCGACCTGGATCGGCACGGGGCTCGGTGCGCTGGTTCTTGGGCTCTCTCAGATCGCCAGCCGTCACCCGGCGCTCCCGCTGCCGCCGGCAGTGGTTGCGCTGGCGGGGCTCGCCTTGCTCGCCAGCTATGCGATGGTGGCTGGTCGGTGGCCGGGCCCGATTGTCGACGTCTCGTTCTTCCGTCGGCCTGGCTTCGCCGCGGCAAGCGTTGTCAGCCTGCTGGTCGGAGTCGCGTTCATCGTGGTCATGGTCGACGTCCCGCTGCTGGCGAACACGGTGCTGCGTCGTACCCCTCTGGAGGGTGGCCTCTTGCTGATGCGCTTCAGCGCGCTGCTGCCCGTCGGCGGCATCTGTGGCGGGATCGTGGCACGCTGGCTGGGCAACCGGGTCACCGGTGCAACCGGGCTCGTCGCGGTTGCGCTCGGCCTGGCCAGCGTCAGCCAGTGGCCGCCCACGGTCCACGACTCCCAGATCACCCGCGATCTCGCGGTGGCCGGCTTCGGCTTCGGCCTGCTCATCGCGCCGGTGGTCGTCAGCGCCATCGCGGCGGCCGGTCCGGGCCGGGCCGGGACGGCCACCGCCCTCACCCACGTCTTGCGGGTCATCGGAATGATGGTCGGGCTGGCCGTGCTCACCTCGTGGGGACTCGCCCGGTTCGAGGCGACGATGGCCCCGGTGCCACTTCCCCTTCCGCGGGCCGGCGAGGCGGTTGCCGTGTACCAGCAGCGCCTCTCGGGCTACCAGGCCATCGCCGAAGCCGCCATCTGGACCATCTACCGCGACAACTTCCTGGTCGCGGCGGCAG
>JACPQP010000046.1 GCA_016190465.1 Chloroflexota bacterium | reverse complement strand
ATCGAGCACAGGTTGGCGTTGCCAGTGCGCTCGCCGTAACCGTTGATCGTCCCCTGGACCTGCCGCGCGCCCCCGGCGACGGCGGCTAGCGTGTTGGCGACGGCAAGCTCGCCGTCGTTGTGCGTGTGGATGCCGACCGGCGTCGCCAGCTCCCCGACTACGCGGGAAAGGACCGCCGCGATATCGGTGGGGAGACCGCCGCCGTTGGTATCGCAGAGGACGAGCCAGTCGGCGCCGGCCTCGGCCGCGGCGCGGAGGGTCGCCAGCGCGTAGGCCGGGTCGTCGCGAAACCCGTCGAAGAAGTGCTCCGCATCGTAGACGACCTCACGCCCCTCGCGCTTGCAGTGGGCGACGGAGTCGGCGATCATCGCCAGGTTCTCCTCGAGCGTCGTCCGGAGGACATAGGTGACGTGGTGTCGCCACGACTTGGCGACCAGCGCGATGACCGGAGTCCCGGCGGCCAGGACCGCGGCGAGCGTGGCGTCGGGGGTGGGGCCGTGGGGCCGGCGGGTGCTCCCGAAGGCGGCCAGCTTCGCCCGGCGCAGCGGAAGCGAGGCCGCGCGCGCGAAGAAGGCGTTGTCCTTGGGGTTCGAGCCCGGCCATCCCCCCTCGACGTAGTCGACCCCGAACGCGTCGAGCCGCTGCGCAATCTTGAGCTTGTCCTCCACCGAGAGCGAGATGCCCTCGCGTTGCGTACCGTCGCGCAGCGTCGTGTCGTAGATCGAGATGCGTGCCATTCGCTCTCACCCCTTTCGGCATCAGAGTCGTGCCGCGATCTGGTCTCCCATCTCGCGGGTGCCGACCAGGTGCTCGATGCCTTCCAGCGTCAGGGATCGTCCCACGATGTCGTTGGTCCGGTAGCCCGCCGCCAGCGCCTCGGCGACGGCCCGCTCGATGGCCTCGGCTTCGGTGAAGAGGCTCAGCGAGTGCCGCAGCAGCATCGCCGCGCTCAGCACTGTGGCGATCGGGTTGGCGCTGTTCTGGCCAGCGCGGTGGGGCGCCGAGCCGTGGATCGGCTCGTACATCCCGAAGTTGCTCTCCGCCAGACTCGCCGAGGGGAGCATGCCCATAGAGCCCGCCAGCACGGAAGCTTCGTCGGTGAGGATGTCGCCGAAGGTGTTCTCGGTGACGATCACATCGAAATACTTCGGCTGGCGGACGAGCCGCATCGCGCAGGTATCCACCAGCATGTGCTCGAAGGCGATAGCCGGGTAGCGCGCGGCGACCTCGGTGGCGACCTCCCGCCAGAGACGCGAGGTGGAAAGCACGTTGGCCTTGTCGACGGAGGTGACCTTCCGGCGCCGGCCCCGCGCCAGTTCGCAGGCCACCCGGACCACTCGCTCGATCTCGCCCTCGCTGTAGGCCATGGTGTCCACCGCCTGGCGCTGGCCGTTCGTCTCCCAGCGACCGCTGGGCTGGCCGAAGTAGAGCCCCCCGGTCAGCTCGCGGACGACGAGCAGGTCGACCCCATCGACGACCTCCGGCTTGAGCGTCGAGGCGTGGAGCAGCTCCGGATAGAGCCGGACGGGGCGAAGGTTGGCGTACAGGCCGAGGTTCTTGCGCAGGCCCAACAGCCCCTGCTCCGGTCGGACAGTCGACCGCGGGTCATCCCACTTCGGGCCGCCGATCGCCCCGAGCAGCACCGCGTCGCTCCGCCGGCACAGCTCCAGCGTGACCGCCGGCAACGGGTTGCCCGTCGCGTCGATCGCCGCGCCGCCCACCAGCGCCTCTTCAAAGGCGAACGAGTGCCCATACGCCTCGGCTACTTTCCGGAGCGCCTTGACGGCCTCGGCGGTGACCTCGACGCCGATGCCATCGCCGGGCAAGACCGCGATGCGTGCCTGCATGAATCCTCTCCCGTGAACCGTGGTGGAATAGGTGATGGAATACGAACGCGTGGGCCGCTTCCCCGCGACCCACGGCGTTGGGGGTATTGTAGCGCATCGGGAGAGGGATGCCAATTCCTCCGGCTCCCCGGCCGGAAGCCTACTACTTCTAGTGGGCCGGAACTACTACTTCGGGTGGCCAGTTTGCGCGGCTCTTCCCGCATAATGGCGCCAGGGGGCTGGGGCAGCACCCCGGGGCAAGGGTCAATGACCTTCACAGACGGTGAGGACGGAGGTGAGGCGACGCGCATCTGAGCTTCGGCACGCCGTTCCCTGACGACTCGCGTTCCCGGATGACTCGCGTCAGGGGATT
>JACPQP010000468.1 GCA_016190465.1 Chloroflexota bacterium | reverse complement strand
GCCCTCATCCCCCGGCCCCTTCCCCCAATACTGGGGGAAGGGGGGACGCGGGGCCGGGTTCCCCCTCTCCCAGTATTGGGAGAGGGGGCAGGGGGTGAGGGCCGCTCGCGCGCAGTTGACGCGGCTGCCCGCCTCTGGTACAATTCCCTCAGATTGAAAAAGCACGAGCGCGACAACCGCATCACGATCAGGACACGGCCCGCGGGGTCCGTGTCCGTTTTTTTTGATGCCGTGCGGGCGCCGGAACGAAAGGAATCACCACCACTCTTGAGCCATAAAGCGATAAACTCTGACCGACCATCCCCCGAATCGAAGCCGAGGCCCTCTGGCTTCACCGCCCTCGACCTCTCCCCACTGGTGCTCCAGGCCATCGCCGACCTCGGCTTCACCGAGCCCACCGACGTCCAGCGCCAGGTCATCCCGTTGATGCTGGAGGGCCTCGACGTCGTCGGGCAGTCGCAGACCGGCACCGGGAAGACAGCGGCCTTCGGCAGCCCCATCTGTAGCTGCATCGACCCTGACGAGCCGAGCGTCCAGGCGCTCATCCTCGTCCCCACTCGCGAACTCTGCATCCAGGTTGCCACCGATCTTCAGAAGCTTGGCCGGCACCGTGGCTTGAAGGTCGCCCCCATCTACGGGGGTCAGGCCATCCGGGGGCAGATCGAGCAGCTCGAGGCGGGCTATCAGATCGTGGTCGGCACGCCGGGCCGAGTGATCGACCACCTCCAGCGGCGGACCCTGACACTCGACCACGTCACGTTTGTCGTCCTGGACGAGTGCGACGAGATGCTGGATATCGGCTTTGCCGACGACATCGATCACATCCTGAAGTGGGCGCCCCGCCAGCGCCAGACGTCGCTCTTCTCGGCGACATTGCCGCCGTTCGTCCTCGAGCTGATCGATCGCTATCTGGTCCGGCCACAGTTCGTCAACATCCGACCCGGCCAGGCGACCGTCCCGGAGATTGACCAGGTCTTCTGCGAAGTGCTCGAAGAGGACAAGCTCCGGGCGATGCGCCGGCTGCTGAAGCAACAGTCGCTCGATGGGCGCATGCTCATCTTCCGCCGGACGCAGCGCGGCGTGGAGTGGCTTGTCCGTCGGCTGCGGAACGAAGGACACGCCGTCGAGGGATTGCACGGTGGAATGTCGCAGGACCAGCGGGAGCGAGTGATGGGGGCCTTCCGTGCGGGCCGGCTGCCGGTCCTGGTGGCGACGAACGTGGCGGCGCGCGGGCTCGACATCCGCCTCGTCTCGCACGTGCTGAACTACGACATGCCGCAGGACCCCGAGGAGTACATCCACCGCATCGGCCGGACCGGTCGAGCCGGCGACCGCGGCACGGCGATCACGTTCGTCGGCGAATGGGACATCGAGATGTTCGACCTGATCCGCAAGCGGGTCGGCCACCAGATGCAGCCGCTGGATCTGGGGCTCTACAACTAGGGCGAAGCACGAGGCCCGTGCCGGCGAGCATTCCCCCCACCAGGGCCAGGAGGATGAGTGAGGGGCCGCCGGTTCGGGGCAGCGCGGTCGTGGCCAGCGCGGCGGGCCCGGTGTCACCGCACGAGGTGGCGATCGCGATCTCCTGCGTCGACTTGTGTACATTGACCGCGAATTGTCTCGATTGGAGCGTCGCGAGCGAGACGTCGACCACCGAGTCGGACTTGCCGTTCTCGACGCTCTTCAGCGGAAAGGCGACCTTCCCCAGGCTCGCGCAGGTGCCCTCGTGGACATGGGCCGGCTGCGCGAGCCCTGCCGCCCCCGGCCGGATGTCGATCACGACTCTGGTCCTGTCTCCCTGGACCGTGAGCGTCACCTTGCCATCCTGGCCGGAGTTGTTTTGCGCCTTCATCGTCGCGTCCAGAGCCAGGGCCGCGGTCGCCGTTGCCAGCAGTAGCACCACCGCAACCAGGACAGAGAGGTTCTTCATGGGTCGGTAGTCCTTTCCTTTCACGTATTGGGCGCGAATTGGGATACGCGACTGGTGATTCAGGCCATCAGGCCATCGAGTGCTCTTCGGTCAGTATACGCTGCTGGCACGAATCTGAAAACATTCTTTGCACCGCAGCACGTCGCATTTGACGCCTTCCGGACCCACGCCTATACTGTAGATGGCACCTTTGCCCTTGGGAGCAGGCACTCTTCCGTGAATCAACTGAGGATCCGCAACTTCAGCATCATCGCTCACATCGACCATGGAAAGACGACGTTGAGCGATCGATTGCTCGAGATCACCGGCACCGTCCCCGACCGGCAGATGACCGAGCAGCTCCTGGACTCGATGGATCTGGAGCGCGAGAAGGGGATCACCATCAAGGCGCGGGCGGTGCGGATGTCGTACTCGGCCCGCGATGGCGAGACCTACGAGCTCAACCTGATCGATACCCCCGGCCACGTCGATTTCAGCTACGAGGTGAGCCGCAGCCTGACTGCCTGCGAGGGCGCCATCCTCGTGGTCGACGCCGCGCAGGGGATCGAGGCGCAGACGCTCGCGAATACCTACCTGGCGCTGGAGCACGACCTGACCATCGTTCCGGTCATCAACAAGATCGACCTGCCCAGCGCCGAGCCCGACAAGGTGGCCAGGGAGATCGAGGATGTCATCGGCATCCCAGCCCGCGACGTGATCCGGGCCTCGGCGAAAGAGGGCACGGGCATCGTCGACGTCCTGGAGGTGATCGTCCACCGGATCCCACCCCCGCGCGGGCAGTCGCATCAGCCGCTGCGCGCGCTCGTGTTCGACTCCCACTACGACTCCTACAAGGGCGTAGTCGCCTACGTCCGGGTGTTCGACGGCGCGGTGCAGGCGCGGGCGAACCTGCGGGTGATGTCGACCGAGCGCGAGACCGAGGCGATCGAGATCGGCTGCTTCACGCCGGAGATGACCCCTGTGGACGGGCTGGCGACCGGCGAAGTCGGCTACATCGCGACGGGGCTGAAGGATGTCGGGGACTGCCCGGTCGGCGACACGCTCACCGAGGCGTTGAATCCGGCGGGGGAGGCGCTCCCCGGATACCGCCCGGCCAAACCCATGGTCTTCGCCGGCCTTTACCCGGTCGAGAGCAGCGAGTACCTGCTCTTACGCGAAGCGCTGGAGAAGCTGAAGCTGAACGACGCCGCGCTCTCCTTCCAGCCGGAGAGCTCGATCGCTCTCGGCTTCGGCTTTCGCTGCGGCTTCCTCGGCCTCTTGCATATGGAGATCGTTCAGGAGCGGCTGGAGCGCGAGTACGGGTTGAACCTCCTCACCACCTCGCCGAGCGTCGAGTACCTGGTGACGACCACCGACGGGCGCCAATTGGTGATCGACAGTCCGGCCGACCTGCCGCCGGAGAACGAGTTCCGCGAGATCGCCGAGCCCTGGATGGACATCAGCGTCGTCGCGCCCGCGCGCTTCATCGGCGCGATCATGGAGCTGGTGACCCAGCGCCGGGGCGAGTTTGACAAGATGGAGTACCTTGATGATCAGCGGGTGCTGCTGACGTATCGCGTGCCGCTCAGCGAGATCCTGGTCGAGTTCTACGACCAGCTCAAGTCGCGGACGCAGGGCTACGCGTCGCTGGACTACTCGTTCGCCGAGTACCGCCAGGCGAAGCTCGTCAAGCTGGAGATCCTGGTCAACCACCAGCCCGTCGACGCGCTCTCGGTCATCACGCACCACGAGAAGGCCCCCCTCCGCGGCCGCGAGCTGGTCGAGAAGCTGCGCCGCCTCATCCCGCGCCAGCTCTTCGAGGTGCCGATCCAGGCGGCGATCGGTAGCAAGGTCGTGGCGCGCGAGACGATCGCGGCTTTGCGCAAGAACGTGCTCGCCAAGTGCTATGGCGGCGACGTCACCCGCAAGCGTAAGCTGCTCGAGAAGCAGGCGGAGGGCAAGAAGCGCATGAAGCGGGTGGGCAACGTGGAGATCCCCCAGGAAGCGTTTATGGCGGTTCTCAAGCTCGAGCAGTAGCGGGGGGCCCGACCTCACACCCTGCGCCCCCCCGTTAACGGAGAGGGGGCCGGGGAGTGAGGCTGGCACCCCCTCTCCGCTAACGGAGGCGGGAGAGCGATGCCGCGGAGCGTTGTGGTCCTCAGCAACAGCCGGCCTCCGATGGCCGAGCAGCCCATCGAGGTCGTCGAGCGGAAGGGCATCGGCCACCCGGACACGATCTGTGACGCGATTATGGAGCGCGTGGCCCTGGCGCTGGCCGCCGCGTACACGGCGGAGGTCGGGCGCATCCTCCACTTCAACGTCGACAAGAGCCTGCTGGTGGGGGGGGACGCGCGGCCACGCTTCGGTGGAGGCTCGGTCCTCCGGCCGGTCACCTTCGTCTTCGGCGGTCGGGCAACGACGAGGTTCGAAGGACGGACGTTCGACGTCGGCGAGATCGCTGGACGCGCGGCAACTGACTGGCTGGCGACCAATCTTCGCCACCTGGATCCGCACCGGCACGTCCGCTTTCACAGCCGCATCCACCCGGGCGCGGCGTCGCTCACCAGCATCCTGGAGCGCCACCCGATCACGGCAAACGACACCTCGGCCACTATCGCCTACGCCCCGCTGACCGACACCGAGCGCCTGGTCCGCGCCGCCGAACGCTACGTCAACTCCTCCGAGTTCAAGCGGGCCTTCCCCGAGACGGGCGAAGACGTCAAGGTCCTCGGCGTCCGGCGTGGCGACTCCCTGGTGCTCACGCTGGCGATCGCGTTCGTTGGCCGCTACCTGGCGAGCGAGGAGCAGTACTTCCGACGCAAGGCCGAGGTCCAGGCGGCGGTCTTCGAGCACGCGTGGGCCAATCGCGGCGACCTCGGCAAGGTCGAGGTGCAGGTGAACACGCTCGACCGACGTGGCGCGGGGGCCGCGGGGGTCTATCTGACGGTGACCGGCACCTCGGCCGAGAGTGGAGACGATGGGCAGGTGGGCCGGGGAAACGGGATCAACGGTCTGATCGCGCTCAATCGCCCGCGCACGACCGAAGCGCCGGCCGGCAAGAACCCGGTGAGCCACGTCGGCAAGATCTACACCGCGCTCGCCCAAACGGTGGCCGACGAGGTCGTCTCGCGAGTGAGCGGCGTGCGCGAAGCCTACGTCGGGCTGGCCAGCCAGATCGGTAAACCGATTGACGAGCCGCTGATCGCCTGGGCCGACGTCTCACTTGCTCCGGGGGCTGACAAGAGCACCATCGACGCCGAGATCGCCGCCCTCGTCGACGCGGCGCTGGCCGAAGTCGACGCCTTCTCCCAGCAATTGGCGATGGGGGCGAGGAAGCTGTATGAGTAGTGCCCTCTCGCCCCGTCGCGGGCGGACGCCCCGTCGGGGACCGGGGACTGGTATAATCCGATCGGACGGCGATCGGACTCCACGTGGGAACGGGCGATGCGCTCGACGGTAGAGCAGGTGCGCGTGATCGAACGGCGGCAACTGGTGGCGAGGGGGGATCTCGGCGACGCTCCTGCGCCCGGACGCGGGGTGCTGGTGCGTGATCTCGTGCTCGGAACGAGCGATGCCGCCATCGTCATCGGCGCCACGGGACAGATCCTCGACTGGAACCCGGCCGCCGAGCGGTTCTTCGGCCACCAGAGCCAGGAGGTGGTGGGGCGGCGGTGCCGCGAAATTCTCGGCTGCCGGGATCTTGACGGCGTCGCCCTCTGCTCGGCGGATTGCCCCTTCATTCACGGCCTCGGCGCCCGACGCCCGCCGCCGCCGCTCGATCTCCTGGTCCAGGATCGAAGGGGCCATCTTGCCGAGGTCAGCGGAAGCCTGATGCTTTTGGGTAGCTCGTCAGGCGGTCCGGACGCTCGAGCGCTCGTGCTGCTGCGCCCAGCCCCGAGCGCGGTGACGGTGGGACCCTCGCGCCTCCTGGCGTCATCGGCACCCGGTGCGCTTCCCGTCGAAACAGGTGGTCCCACATCCCAGCCCGCGCCCGGAGGGAGAGGGAGCAGCTACCCTCTCCCTCCGGGCGCGGCGCCAACGGCCCATCGGGACCGCTGGCGGGGTGAGGGCACAGACCTGGCCGGGACTCTGGATCGCCTGCTCCTGATCACCGGTGCCGACGCCGCCGAGGTGTTCCTCGCCGCTCCGGTGGGCGGGCAGCTCGTCCTCGCGGAGCATCGGGGCAGCGCCCGTCGCGCCTTCCGCCAGATCGTCCAGTTTGCCCCTGGCCAGGGCTTCCCCGGCCTGGTGGCTCAGAGTGGCGACCTTCTCCTCAGCTCCGACCTGCCCCACGACGACCGATACCTCCGGGAGCAAGTGAAGGCACAGGGCTTCCGATTCTATCTCTGCGTGCCCATCTGGGGGAGCCATGGCCTGCTAGGCAGTCTGCATATCGCCTCGCGCCGCCATCCCGAGGCGGTTGTGTCGCAACGCCTGCTGCTGACCGGCCTGGCACGCCATCTGGCGGTGGCGCTGGAGTTGGCCCGACTCCGTGCGGCGGAGACCGCCGGCCAGCAGCCGCATGATCCAACCCTCGACCCAGCGGCCAACTTGCGCGAACTGGCCCACCAGGGCGTGCAAGCGCTCGTCCACATTGCCGACGTCGACTGTGGGGCGCTCCTCGTGTCGAAAGGGCGGGGCGAGCGGTCGGAAGCCCTGGCTCTCGTGGGTGAAGAGGGCGTGCCACCGCGGCTTCAGCGAGCGATGGCGCGCCTGTGCGACGACGTGAGCTGTCCGGCCATCGCGCAGCAGCGGTGCATCCTCCCTGTCGGTCGCGATCCGGCCGATTCGCCGCTCTGCCGGGCGGTGCAGCGAGGCCTGGGCTCCACCCTGTGCCTCCCGCTGGCCGTCGGCGGCAGGCCGTTCGGCGTCGTCTTGCTGGGGAGCCAGCGTCGGGAATCGCTGCCGACTCGGCACCTGAGCATCCTCCACGCCGCCATGGACCGCGTCGCCCTGACGATCCACAACGCGCTGGTCGCGGTCCGCGAACGCCAGGGGCGAGGGGGCAGGCTGTCAACGGATTCGGGGAGCGGATTGAACGGATTACCGCTAGCCGATCCGTTCAATCCGCTCGTCCCGAGCGCAGCGAGGGAATCCGTTGACAGCTCGCTCCCTCGCCCCGTCGCCCCCTCGCGGGCGGACGTCCCGTCGCCGGCGGACACCCCGTTTCTCGATCTCCGCTGTCTGGGGCAGTTCGCCATCTATCGCGACGGTCACCCGGTTCCCCCAGAGCGGTTCGCCCGCCGCCGCTCGCTCACGCTCCTGAAGGTCCTGCTGACGCGCTATGGCAAGCAGATCCACCGGGAGGAGCTGATCGAGCTGCTGTGGCCCGAGGCCGAACGGCGGTCGACCAGCGATCTCCTGAACGTCGTCGTCCACTACCTGCGGCGCGGGCTGGAGCCGGAAGCCGCGGCTGGCCAACCCTCGCGCTTCATCCGCACCAGCGGCGATTACTACGCGTTCGACGTCTCGTCGCCACACCAGCTCGACAGCCAGGAGTTCCTGGAAGCCGCGCGATTCGGTATGGAGATCGAGGCGCGCGGCCAGCCGTCGGCTGCGCTCGACGCCTATCGGCGAGCCATCGCCCGCTATGCCGGCGATTTCCTCGAGGATGAGCTCTACAGCGACTGGTGCGCGCTGGAGCGGGAATATCTGCGCGAGCGCTTCCTGGGCGTCTTGCGGCGAGCCGCCCAGCTCTGCCTCGATCAGGGTGACCTCGAGTCGGCGATCACGTACTTCCGGCGTGCGCTCCTGACCGACAGCACGCTTGAGGACGTTCACCGCGCGTTGATGAAGGCGTTCTGGCGGGCTGGGCGCCGCGACGAGGCGCTCCGGCAGTACCGCGAGTGCCGGGCGATCCTGGCGCGGGAGCTAGGCATCACGCCGATGCCGGAGACGGAAGCCCTGCGCCAGCGCATCGCGGCGGACGCCTGACCCCCACCACCTGGTTGGATCGAGAAATCCTCCCCTATTTTCGCGGAAGCCGGGCGGAATCCGGCGATGCGAAAGTCTCCCTGGAATACGATCGTGGCTCAAGACTCTGGCGGTCAGGATCGCGATGATGCAGCGTGGGCACCCCCTCCCCGAGGTCTCGTTCGTCGTGCGCCTCTGGCTGGAGCGGCGCGAGCTGGCGGGCCCACCGGAGTGGCGCTTTCAGGTGCGCCACATCCAGAGCGGCGAGCAGATGCACTGCCGCCGCCTGGCCGATCTGCTCGCGTTCGTCGAGAGGCAGACGGGAGTGCCAGCGCCGGAGCTTCTGACCGCCGTCAAGCACGATGCCACCGGGCAAGATACCGATGGGCACGATACCGAGGAGGTGCAACCGTGAAGCGATGGGTTCGGTCCAGGGGCACCAGGTTGTGGAGAGTCGTCGGGCTCGGTCTGACTCTGGCCCTGCTTCTCCTGACGGCGGCCTCGGCGCAGGCGGCGCCGCTTCCCGCGGGCGACCCGGAGCAAGGAAAGGGGTACTTCACCGGCTCACGGCCGCTCCAGAACGGCGGGCCCGCGTGTCTGGCCTGCCACGGCATCGCCGGCATCGGCGACCTGGGTGGAGGGGCGCTCGGTCCGGATCTGTCGAAGGTGGCTACCTACACGGACCCCACCGCCTACGCCCTGGCCATTCTGGACAGCCCGGGCCTCACGATGAGGCCCATCTTCGGCGCCACCCATCCCCTCACACCGCAGGAGAAAGCCGACCTGGCCGCGTTCATGGCCCAGGCGCCAGTGACCGAGCGGCCCGCCGCGGTCGTCGCTCAATTGGCGGGCCTGGCGGCGGCGGGGACGGTCGTGGTCTTCGTGCTGGCGCACCTCCTCTGGCGGGGTCGCCTGGTCGCGGTGCGCCGGCCCCTGCTGGGGCCAGGCATCTAGGGGCGAACCTGGTGTTCGCCCATCCATGACGGAGGTCAAGACAAATGGGCTGGATTCAGGACCTGGTCAATCCCAAGGCCCGCCAGTGGGAGGAGTTCTACCGCAACCGCTGGCAGCACGACAACGTCGTCCGCAG
>JACPQP010000467.1 GCA_016190465.1 Chloroflexota bacterium | reverse complement strand
GGCTGGCCGCCGGGCTTGCGGCCACTGGACACTCGCTGGCTCTTCGGATGGGGCGTGGTGCCCGGCCCGTCAGACGAGGGCGGTTTGGAGCTGTTGCGACTGTTCGTGCCAAGCCTCGCTCGCAGCGCCTCGTTCTCGGCTCTCAAGGCCGCGTTCTCGGCCTCCAGGGCCGTGATGCGGGCCGACAAGCTCTCCAGTTGCGCCGCAAACTCGGCCCCGAGCCCCAGAACAAGTTCGAGGACCGCGTCTGGGCCTTGCCGATAGGCTTCCAGCGTCTTGGCGCGAATGCTCTCTGCGTCCATACCACCATGTTACGAACAATCAGACGAAAGTCAACTAGCCAGACTAACCTGACCCAGCCTGACCTGGCCAGTTACGACACGACGCAGTTGGGCGAGTTCACCATGGCCGGCTGGGTGGACTGGTTTCTGCTCCCCTGGGTGCCTCAGGATTCGACCGTCGGCTGGTAGCGCGGGCTAACTAATCCGGCACTGGGCGTGCTCCTCGGTCACCCGTCACATGGAGCATTCGACCGAGCAGCACAGTTGGCACCGGATCATCTAGATCAGCTTGGTCCGGTTGATCTCCAGGTGGAACTCCGCCTTGAGGAAGGCGCTGGCGCGCTTGATGAAGAGCATGCGGGAGAGGAAGATCTCGAAGTAGTCGGTAAGCGTGGCGATATTGGTGTCGGTGGTGATCTCCAGGTTCACCTGGCGGGTCTCGTGGTCCACCCGGACGAAGCTCCGCTGGCTGGCGTAGTTCACCCGGTCGTGGATGTCGAACGTCGCCGGGTCCGGGTTGCGGACCCGGCTCCGGTGGACGTCGGACTTGTCGGCGATGATCAGCGCGGCCGCGGCCGGGCTGACGGGCTCGCCGATCCGCTCCTCGTGGTTGCCGATCGCCCCGGCGACGACGGCGACCTCGGGCAGGGGCATGTCCATCTCGCGCAGGATCTGGATCGCCAGGAGCGCGCCGGCCGTCGCGTGGTCGTGCCGGTTCACCAGGTTGCCAAGGTCGTGGAGGTAGCCGGCGATAGCCGCGAGCTGGGCCATCCGCTCGGGAAAGCCCAACCGCAGCAGGACGTTCTGGGCGATGTGTGCGACCAGCCCGGCGTGGCGAAAGCCGTGCTCGGTGTAGCCGATGACGCTCAACTGGTCGTCGGCGGCCCGGATGTAGGCCTGCACCTGGGAATTGGGTTTCAGTTCGTCCAGCGTCACGAGCGTCATCAGATTACCTGAGATTGCCGATCAATGCTATAATCGTGCTGGCAAGAAACAGGCCTGCCACAGCCTGAACACCGAGGGTTCGCCGATGTTCTTCGATCCGCTCTGGCTCATCATCTCTCTGCCCGCCCTGTTGCTCTCGTTCTACGCGCAGCACCGGGTCCGGAGCGCCTACCAGCAGTACGCTCAGGTGGCCAACTTCCGGGGGCTCACCGGCGCCCAGGCTGCCCGCTGGCTCCTCGACTCGGCGGGCTTGCGCAACGTCCCGATCGAGGAGACGCCGGGCGAGCTCAGCGACCACTACGACCCGGGAAGCCGGACGCTTCGTCTTTCACCGGGCGTCGGCCGGGTGCCCTCGGTGGCCGCGGTCGGCATCGCCGCCCACGAGGTGGGGCACGCGCTCCAGGATCAGGCCGGCTACGCGCCGATGCAGCTGCGCGGCGCCATCGCCACCCCCGTGATGTTCGCGTCCAACCTCGCGCCGATCCTCTTCATCGCCGGCGTCTTCGTCCAGTTCAGCGGGCTCGTCTGGCTCGGGGTTGCGCTCTTCTCGCTGGCGGTCATCTTCGCGCTCGTCACGCTCCCGGTCGAGTTCGACGCGAGCGGCCGGGCGCTCCAGTTGCTCCAGGCGAACGGGATGGTCTCGTCGGTGGAGAGCGACGCCGTCCGAACCGTCCTGAACGCCGCAGCGCTGACCTATCTCGCCGGGCTCCTGGCGGCGGTCAGCCAGTTGCTCTACTATGTGCTCGTCGCCACCGGCATGAGCCGGCGGGAAGACTGAATGATCCGGCACCGGACGTGCTCCCCGCTCGCCGGCCCCAGCGCCCTGAGATCACCGCAGATGAACGCCGCCCTCACCCCCTACCCCTCTCCCCGTGGGAGAGGGGTAGGGGGTGAGGGCGTCTCCCCGTGGGAGAGGGGCGAGGGGTGAGGGCGTCTC
>JACPQP010000465.1 GCA_016190465.1 Chloroflexota bacterium | reverse complement strand
GCCCACGGGAGTACAGGAGCTTTTGCGCCTCCCCGCTGCGCCGTCGAGTGCCAGGGATCGGGTGTCAGGCGTCGGGGGTTGGGGGTCGTGGGCTGCCAGATGAGCCGACCGGCAAAGAGGCCGGTCGCCATCGCGCTGAACAGGATGGCGATCAGCCAGAGGGCCGGAGCCAGTCCCGGATCCCGAGTGGCCTGACCGGGCTGACCGAGCACACCGGCCACGAGCCACCGCATCGTGTAGCCACTCGTCGACGGAAGGCCGGCCGCCGTGAACGCCGCGACGAGCAGCGCAACGGCGGCGAGCGGCCGTTCCACGCACGCCTGACGGAAGACGACTCGCCCATCGAGGCCCCGGCACGCGCCGACGGCCAGGTACAACAGGGGTATCGCCAGCGAGAGCTGAAGCGTCTGGCCAGCGGCAAGCGCCATCCCCAACTGGCCGCCGATGCCCAGGGGAATGATGGCCAGACCGCTCTGCATCAGCGCGATGAACCCGAGCTGGTGTAAGACATCGCGCAGGTGCACCGCGCCAAGTCCGCCGATGGCGATCGACACCACGCCCAGGCTCGCCAGCCACATCCCCCACGCGGGGTCCGCCGGCGGCCCGAACAGGCGCAGCAGCGTCGTCACCCCGACCGCGATGGCGAGCCCGGCCAGGAGAGCGCCGACCGTCGGGAGAGCCAGCCGGCTGGTTCCCGTGATCGTGCTCTGGAGCGGCACCAGACCGGCCCAGGCTGCTGGGGCCAGCCCAACTGCCACCGAGACCAGTAGCCAGCGGGAGTCCGCCGCCTGGATCAGTGAAGGCGTCACATCGACCAACCGGGTGCTCCCCGTGGTGGTAACCAGCGTCCAGAGGCCGGCCAGGCCGGCGCCGACGGTGAGCCCCACCGTGACGAGCAGGCGAAACGCCACTGAGGCGGCCGGGCCACTGAAGTCCAGCGCGATCAGTAGCGTGAAGCTGAAGCCCAGGACGACAAAGGCGGAGAGAAGTGTCAGCAGGTCGTTGGCCAGTGTCGCGGCGTTGAACGCCGCGCCAGTGACCAGTAGCAGCCCGAAGTAGCCGTTCGCGTTCCGGGCATCCCGGACGTAGCCGATCGAGAACAGACCAACCGCCAACTGCACCAGCGCGCTGGCGACAAGCAGCAGCGCCGTCAGCCAGTCGCCGGCCAGCCGAAGCGCCACCACCCCGCCGCCCGGCAAACGCAGGTGATAGTATATGAGATCGAAGGGTTCGGAGGTCGCTCTGGCCCCGATGATGGCGGCCAGGATCACCTCGGCCAGCAGCGTTGCGACGAGAAGGATGTTCCGCGCCTTGACCGCAACACGTCCACCCAGCGCGACGATGGACGCCAGAGCGAGTGGGAGCGCGACGACGGCGATCGCCAGACTCACTGGTAACGCAGCCACGGCATCACTCCTGTCCAGCCGAGCAGCTCATCGGGCTGGGCGCCGATCAGCACCAGGACGACGACAAGCACGGTCAGGCTCCCCACGACCGACCAGCGGCGCTCGATCGCCGCCGGCACCGGTGCCCGCAGCTCGCCGAGAAAGAGGCGGACGAACAATCGGCTTAGCGCCACGAGCTGCAGCGCAACGGCCGCCGCCCAGGTGACGAGGAGCCACTCTGGCGCCTGCTCGAAGAGACCTTGCCCGATCAAGCTGGTGCTGACGAAGCCACCAAGTGGCGGCAGGCCGGCAAAGGAAGCCACGCAGAGCAGAAACAGGACTGCCGTCGCGGGCATTCGTTGGCCGAGCCCGCCAAGTCGAAAGAGCGTGCGCTGGCGGGTCGTCGACTCGGCCAGATCCAGCCCGAGCGCGAGCCCGGTCACGGCGAGCGCGTAGGTGTAGACACCAATCGTCGCGCCGATCACGACCCGGTCGATACCGGTCGAGAAGGCAAAGACGAGCGCAGAAAACTGGCTGAAGGCGCAGTAGACAAGCACCCGCCTGGCGTCCGTGTGTCCGAGCGCCGCCAGTGCCGCCACCAGGGCCACGCCCCCTGCCACTGGCAGAGCAACCTCCCGCCAGCCGGCCACCGTCCGCATCGCATCCCCAAAGAAGCGCAGGAACGGGTAGAGGCCGACGACCAGCACGGCGGCGCCGGCCAGCGTGGCACTGGCAAGCGAAACCTTCGGGCGGCCGGGGGCCTGCCAGCTCTCGCTCAGAAGCCCGAAGGTCTTGAGGAAAAGCGCGCTCAGGAGGAAGCCGGTGAGGATCGTCGGCGCCGCGGCTGCCAGGCTGCTCATCAAGAGCGATCGGCCGCTGGCTACGGCGAAAAGCAAGCCAAGGAACATCGCGAACGAGGCCAGCGCGCCTGCCGCGTGGAAGGGGGAGGTCGCGGTCGAGGCGGCCGACTCATCGGCCAATCGTCCGATACCCCAGGCGAAGAGGGCGGTGAGCTCCCAGGCAACGTAGAAGATGAGCAGGTTCGCCGCCATCAGCGTCACGAGCGCGCTCCCGAGAAAGAACACGGTCATCACCGTGTAGTGGAACAGTGTCCCGGTGGCCGGCGCGCAGAGGAACAAGAGCAGCACGATCAACAGCGTGGCGGCGCCGATCAGGAGGCTGAGGCTATCGAAGGTGAGCAGCCCCGGTATCACCAGGCCGAGCGACCCGCTCCATGCATTCATGAGCGCCACAACTTCTTCGAGCCGGTCGCCCGGGCCAACCCGCGACCCCCATTCACCTGCCGGCCACGCGGCCACTCGTCGGCTGTCGCCAGCGTGACGGCCTTATGGTAGGCCGCCTCGTACCCATCGGCCATGACCGCCGCCGAGAAGCAAGACTCGACGCGGCGCCGGCAGGCCGCCCGATCGAGTGAGACGACGTCGGCACAGCGCGCGACTGCCTCGTCGAGCGTCTGATAGATGAACCCGGTGACGCCGTCGAGCACGATCTCCGACACCGCGCCGTTGGCCCGGGCGACCACCGGCGTGCCGCACGCCATCGCCTCGATCATGACCAGGCCGAATGGTTCCGGCCAGTTGATCGGGAAGAGGAGCGCAACGGCACCAGCCAGCAGACCGGTCTTGTCCGCATCGCTCAGTTCACCCAGGTACTCGACGTGCGGCGTCGCGTCCAGCAGTGGTCGGATCACCTGCTCGAAGTAGTCGCGCTCGTAGGCGTTGACCTTGGCTGCCATCAGGAGTGGGTAACCCGTTCGCCGGGCGATCTCGATCGCCTCGGCCGGCCCCTTCTCCGGAGACATCCGCCCGACAAACGCCAGGTAGCCGCCCGGCCGGGGCCGGAAGCCGAACTGCTCGACCGGGATGCCGTTGTGGATCGTCCGCAGCCAACGCGCGCCCGGCAATCGGCTGCGCTGATCGCGACTGATCGCGGTGAGCAACGCCTCGGGATAGGCGGCAGCAAGCGCCTGCGTCTCGGGGGCATCGAGCCGGTTGTGGCTGGTCGAGACCGTCGGGGTGGCCACAAACCGCGCGAACGGCAGGGCCCGCAGCTCGGCGTGCGAGTGGATGACGTCAAACTCATCGGCGCGGTCGTAGACCATCCCGAGCTGGAGGACGTTGTAGGCGGTGGGATCGACGAGCGCGTGGTCGAACTGGATCGGGTGTGGACAGACCGAGATGAGACGCGCGGCCGTGATGGCGTCGCCCGTGCCGAACAGGGTTACCTCGTGCCCCCGCCGGACGAGCTCCTCGACGAGGAAATGCACGACCCGTTCCGTGCCGCCGTAGGCGCGCGGCGGCACCCGTTCGTAGAGTGGAGGGACCTGGGCGATCCGCATGGGGATGGGCCTCCTCCCGCCAGGTAGGTCGCCGAAAGTGCGCGATGCTCTCGGGAAAGAAGCGATCAGGCAAGGGATGGCGACGACGCTCAACGGGAGGCGTTGCAAGAATCGTGCCGACAGGTAGCCGATGGTGCGGTCCAGATGCCGGCTAGTCGGCGGAGACCAAGACGGCGGCGGTCTCAATGGTGTTGGCAAATCGCCAGCAGCCACGCCGGCTCTTCAGGCAGAGCTCCTGCTCCTCACGGGTCATGGGGGGCATGTCGAGCAGGCAGATACAGCGGTAGAGGACGTTGGGGGCATCCCAATCCTCGCGGTAGTACTTACAGGCATTCCGATGGCGACGATAGTTGACGTTATCGCGGATGACTGGTCTCCTCCCAAAAGCCTGTCCTGAGCGCAGCGAAGGGTTGCTGTATTCTACCACGCGAGCGACGCGCGGGCAAACCAAGACAAAATATTCAATACTTTTCACGCCGGCGCGTCGTGCGCCTCGCCCAACCGCACCATCTGCATCGCCGCGGGCACCAACGCGAGCAGCTCGCTGGCGAGCCCGCCGCTGGGACCTGCGCGTTGCCTCAGCAGCTCCCCCGCGAGGCCGTGGAGATAGGCGCCGGCCACGGCCGCGCGATCGGGCCGAAGCCCCTGGGCGAGCAGACCGGCGATCAGGCCGGCCAGCACGTCGCCGGTACCCGCGGTGGCGAGGGCTGGATTGGCGAACGGCAGCACCCACGCAGGATTGCCGGGCGAGGCGATGACCGTGTGCGCCCCCTTGAGCACCACGATCTGTCGCCACCGGCTGGCCGCCGCGCCGGCCAGCGTGATTCGGTCCAGGCCACCTGGAGGCCCTGCCAGGCGCGTCATCTCTCCGGGGTGCGGGGTGAGGACGCAGCGCTCGGGGAGATGAGTCCAGAACTCAGGAATCGCCGCGAGCAGATTGAGGGCATCAGCGTCGATCAGCCAGCGCAGGTGGGCCAGCTCGGTCCGCCGGGCGAGCAGAGCCTCGATAAGCCGGGCGGTTGCCTCGCTCCGACCGAGGCCAGGCCCAAGGAGCAGCGCATCCGATCCGGTGGCGGCAGCGCCGATGGCCTCGACCGCCGCTGGACCGAGCGAGCCATCCGGCTCCTCGGGCAGCGGCATCCAGGTCGGCTCAAGCACCGCGCTCTGCAACACCGCTTGCACGCGCCGTGGCGTCGCCAACGTAACCAGCCCCGCGCCGGCCCGGTACGCCCCCATCGCGGCCAGCGCGGGCGCACCGGTGTAATTCGCCGATCCAGCGACGACGAGCACCTTGCCAAAGGTCCCTTTATGTCCCAGTGCCAAGCGGACCGGCAGCCAGGAGCGAACGTCGTCCGCGGTCGCCAGCGCCAGGTCGAACGCGTCGTCGAGGCCCGGCGCCAGCCCGATGTCGACGACGGTGAACTCGCCCACGTATTCGGCGCCCGGTGGCAGAAACAGGCCGCGCTTTGGCCGGCCGAGCGTGATCGTGCGATCTGCTCGCGGACAATGGGGATCGGCCGCACCGCAGTCGGCGTCGAGCCCGGTCGGCAGATCCACGGCGACAAGGGGGCTGCGCGTCCGCTCGCGGGCGTTGACGAGGTCGAGCACGGTCCTGAGTATCCCGCCGATCGGCCGCGATCTCCCGGTGCCGAGCAGAGAGTCGAGGATCAGGTCGCTTCCGTCGATCAGCCGCTGGAGGAGCCGCGTGTCCGGGTCATCCGCGGCCAGGCAGACCCCGACTCCGCGGGCGCGGAGGAGACGGAGCTTCACCTCGTCGACGAGGCTGCGCCCGACCAGATAGGGCGTGATTCGGGCGCCCATATCGTGGAGGTGACGCGCGGCGACAAGGCCATCCCCCCCGTTGTTGCCGGGCCCAACCAGGACGAGCACGTGCCGTCCGTGGACGGGGTAGTTTCGGCCCACCGCGTCGGCGACGGCCCGCCCCGCGTTCTCCATCAGCGCCGGGCTCGGCAGGCCAAGCGCCTCCGTCCCGCGCTCGAGTTGGCGCATCTGGTCGATCGTCACGATCTTCATGGGCGAGCCAACTGACGACTACTTAGTGGAACCACCGGCCACCGTCAATGCAGACCGACTGGCCGGTCATCGAGTCGTTCTCGCAGAGGAAGAGGACGCCCGCGGCGATGTCCTCGAGGGATGGCACCCGCTTGAGCAGCGCGTCCTCGGCCATCTTCTTTAAGCTCTCCTCGCCCCAGCGAAGCCCCCAGCGGGTCTGCATGATCCCCGGTGCGATCGCATTCACCTGAATCTCTGGAGCCAGCGCCGTCGCCAGGCACTTCGTCAGCATCGTCTCGCCCGCCTTGGAAACGGAGTAGGCGATGCTGCTGCCACCAGCCCGCAGCCCAGAGACCGAGGTGACATTGACCACCTTGCCCCGGCCCTGCTTGCGCAAATGGGGCGCCGCGGCCCGGGTGCAGAAGAAGACGCCCTTGACGTTGACGTCGATGGTCCGATCCCAGATCCCCTCGGTCAGCCCGTCCAGGTCGCGGAAATCGACGAACTCGGTGAACCCGGCGTTGTTGACGAGGATGTCGAGGCAGCCGAAGTCGTCGACGGCGCGTTGGACCATCGCCCGGACCGCGGCGTCGTCGGCCACGTCGGCCTGGATCGCCACCGCCCGGACGCCCCGCTCGCGCAAGTCGCCCACCGTCTGCTCGGCGTCGTCCCGTGAGCGCGAGTAGATCACGGCGACGTCGACTCCCTGACCGGCGAGCTGGAGACTGATCTCCCGTCCCAGCCCGGTGCCACCACCAGTAACGATCGCTGCTTTTCCTTTCAGTTCCACCACACTCTCCTCGCTCATGGATCAGCGACCAGCCGTCAGCCAGAGGTCGTCCCGCGGCCGTTTGGCGCGGCTGAGTGCTGATCGCTGACTGCTGACAGCTACTTGGGTCCCACTATATCACACGTGAATTTGACAGCGCCATTTCTTCACGCCTATAATGAGGCCGACGCGGGTGTCCCGGGACACGGTTGAATAGGCGGAAGTGGTGCAGCGGTAGCACATCTCCTTGCCAAGGAGAAGGTCGCGGGTTCGAGTCCCGTCTTCCGCTCCACGACAGGCTCTTCGGCGGAGAGAGCCTTTTTTAGTGGTATAATTGATGGCCGGAATCCCCTCAAGCGGCCAGCGGGGAGAGCCAGGACAGTTTTCGGAGATGGTATGGTCAAGGTAACTGCGGAGCGCCTTCAAGATAGTCAGGTCTTGCTCCATATCGAAGTAGAGCCTGACCGTGTCGAGCGTGCGCTCGATCGTGCATATCGCAACCTCGCCAATCGCGTCACGGTGCCGGGCTTTCGGAAAGGGAAGGCGCCGCGCCAGATCCTCGAGCGGTACCTGGGCAAAGATGCGCTGCTTCAGGAAGGGATCGACGCCGCGGTGCAGGATGCCTATCGCGATGCGCTGAAGGAGATTGACCTTCACCCGATTGCCAAACCCGACGTCGATGTCGACGAAGCCTACAACCCTGGTGAACCGCTGCACTTCCGAGTCACCGTCCCCGTGTTCCCGACCGTCGATCTTGACGACTACCGCTCGGTTCGACTGAAGCCCCTGGACGTCGAGGTCTCCAACGACCAGATCAATCGCACGCTCGATGCGCTTCGTGAGCAGCACGCGCAGTGGGCGCCAGTAGATCGCCCGGTCCGTCCCGGCGATCGTTTGATCATCGACGTCACCGGCACCGTCGGCACCGCGCCTCGACTCTATGGGCCGGGCGGCGAGGCGCTGTTGCGCACGGAAGGTGGAGTTGTCGTAATCGACGAGAAGGATCTCGAGGGCATCGTCGGCGAGGAGCTCGACGCGCGCGTCGCCCCGGGCTTCTCCGAGAAGATCGTCACCTTACTCCCCGGTCAGCCGCACGAGTTCTCGCTGACGCTGCCATCCGATCACTCGAACTCGGAGATCGCTGGAAAGGTGGCCACGTTCTGGGTCAAAGTCGACGAGGTCAAAGAGAAGCAACTCCCGTCGATCGACGACGAGTTTGCCCGGCTGGTCGGCAACGTCGAGACACTGCTGGCGCTCCGCGAGCAGATTCGCGAGGAGCTCCGCGGGCGGCTGGTGCTCGAAGCGCGGCGGCACTTCGAGGAGTCGGTCGTTGGCGCGGTAGTCGACCGGGCGACGGTCGACCTGCCGGCCATGCTGGTGGCTCGCGAGCAGGAGCGATTCTTCAAACGGCTGGAGGAGTCGCTTCGCGAGTCCGGTCTCACCATGGTGGATTACCTGCGCTTCAGGCGCCGGAGCGAAGCCGAGCTTCAGGAGGAGCTACGCCAGCAGGCGGCGCACAACCTCCGGGTATCGCTCGTGCTTGACGCCGTTGCCGACGCCGAGAAGATCGAAGTGACGCCGGACGAGGTGACGACCGAGATCGAGCGCATCAATCAGCAGGTTCCCAGGCAGGCCGAAGCTGGCCAGCGGCCGCTCGCCAAGCCCGAGCAGCAGGCACAGGTCACCGACTTCCTGCGCACGCGGAAAACGATGGCCCGGCTCGTCGAGATCGCTACCAGCCCGGAGCCGGAGGTTCCCGCGCCGGCCGGCGAAGCGCAGACGAGCGAAGCGACGCCGCCCCACGAACAGTCCAGATGGACTGTTCGTGCCCCGTCCCCTCTCCCCGTGGGAGAGGAGCAGACGAGCGAAGTGACGCCGGTTTTTCTGGCTGTCTCCGACAGTGTATAGTCACTTCCGGTGTCGCCTCCATCTCCCCCGTCCCCTCTCCCACGGGGAGAGGAGCAG
>JACPQP010000464.1 GCA_016190465.1 Chloroflexota bacterium | reverse complement strand
GTGCCCGCGCAGAAGTGGATGAACTTCTACACGAAGGTGCTGTCGCGGTTCGCGCGCTCGCCCGGGCTGCGGCTGAGGGTAGAGTTCGAGGTCGCGCCGTCGCCGGACGTCACCGACTCGACCCGGGAGGCGACCCGGACCGCCCTGCGCGAGCTGGGCTTATCTGAAAGCCTGGAATGAAGAACCAGGGGCTGTTAACCTGCGGCCGCCGTCACCGGATCATGTGGCTCTCGCCACTATCGTACCGAGACCTTCCAATCGGTGCTGACCTTGCGCTTCGCCACTCAGGCCTCCTGGACCGCTGCACTCGTCACAGCCTGCGCTTGAGGTCTTGGACAAATCCCTCGGTAAACCCGAACCTCGCCGCGCGCATCCCATCTAGTAGAGCGTCAAGAGCCTCTTCGGTCGGCCTCGACCGGTCCACCCAGTTCTCCAAGACCTGAGCCAGTGTAAGGTAGGCAAGCCCGAGATGCTGGGCCACTTTGCAGGCGGGCGCGTCTGACGACAGGAAGACCCCAAGAGCGCCGTAGCGCTCGACGAGCACCAGGCCTGCTGCCTCTCCGCGGCCGATGCCGTACGTTCGCCTGAGGTCCTCACGGCGGGGAAGCTCATCTACTGCCAATGGGTCGATGAGCAGGCTGCCCTCTCGGAGGTGGCGCGCGAGTTGAGCGGCGTTCTCGAGCCAGGTCTGGTAGCGCTGGGCTCTCACTAGAGGTAAGGTATCGGCCTGGCGCCTGGCGAAGCGGAGGCCCCGGGCCAGCTCGCTGATGCCCTCGTCGTCCGCCTCCAGAGGAAGGGTGCCCTCATCCTGGTTGTAGACCTCGGCGGGAAAGCGCGCCGCCGACGAGGCGATGGCCTCGAGCAGGATGTCGACGCCTCTCGGATCGGCGAAGGCCATCACGCGTAAGGCCACCGTATCCAGGACATACTCAGGCATCCTCTTCCGGCTCCCCGAACAGCTCGGGATTCAGGCGCTCCTCAAGCTCAAGGTCGCTTAGCCCGAGCATCTCCGCCACCCGGCGCTCGGAGAGCCGGCCTTCTCGCACCGCCCGATAGGCAAGCTCCAGGAAGACCCTCGGCAGCCGTTCCTCGGGAGGCAGAGGGCGCCGCCCGAGTTCGGAGGGCCGCACCGGATAGCCGAGAGCCTGGGCCAGGGCCACCGGCTGCGCCTGGAAGAGCTCACTCGAGCCGGCTAGCCGACGCCCCTGCTCGAGCTTGTGCAACATGGCCCGGTAGCTCACCCCGAAGTAGCGGGCAAGGTGAACCGCCTGCTCGGGGCGAGAGACGACCCTGATGCCTTGCTCGCGCAGGCGCTCATGGAGCGCCTCGTCGGGCACGAGGAAGTGGCTGGCAAAGCGGTCGGCGAAGTCCTCTAGAGGCCGAGCGTCCGCCGCCCGCGAGAGGATGGCCGGACGGTCGTAGTGATAGAGCCGGTGGGCGAACTCGTGGGCCATCGTGAAGGGCCAGCGAGTGTACGCCTGGTCTCCGTTGATCGCGACGATCGGCCCGAGTCGGGGGTGCTGGAAGGAGAGCCCCGAGAGATGGCCTTCCCCCTTGCCGAAGGGCACGACGAACACCTTGTAGCCCTGCGCCTCGAGAAAATCCCGAAGGTTCGTCAGAGGGGCCATTCCCAGGTCGTAGTGCCGGCGCGCCTTCTCAGCCCAATCGGCCACCTCCTCGCCGCCGAAAGGTTCCTCAGGCAAAGGGGCGAAAGGTGGGTGCGGGACACCTGGCAGAGGCGTCTCGGTCCTCTGATACAGCTCCTCCAGATCGCGGACCTTCGCGACGAGGCGCGCGATCCCGGCCTTGCTCTCTGGCGAGACCGCCTTGGCCTTGAGCCGCAAGGCCTCCTCCCAGTCCTCGCGGGGTGGTTCCTCACCGAAGAAGTAGCTCACGGGCACGCCGTAGAGCCGACTCAGCTGGTCGAGGGTCAGGGCCTCGACCCGGCGCTTCCCCGACTCGTACTGACTGAGCGCCGCCGAGGTCACGCCGAGGGCCTGGGCCGCCTCGGTCTGAGAAAAGCGAGCGTGCTCACGAGCTATACGCAGGCGCCTGCTCAAGCGTTCGTAACTCATCCCCTCCTGCCTTTCACGAATCGTTAACGCAGTGGCCACCGTACTTGCAGTTTAACACGTCTGGGGTATACCGACAACGGGCTTGCTGGCGACCGCATCGCAACCCCGACGATGCCGCAATGAGATGACAGGATATAGGGAGGACAGAGAGCGCCATCAGTTCAGCGCCCACGTCGACGTCAAGAGCCTCTGCGCCGCGACCTGCTCCTCAAGATGGTCGCAGCAGTTCTGTCGAAGGCTGGACGGACAGAGAGTGAAGTTAGCGCCGGTCCCATCGATGGCGCAGACCGCCCCCCGAATCAGCCGCCGGCGAAAGAGGCTTCCGACCGCCCCTTTCTGCGCCTTCAACCAGGCGCGCTCGGCGACGCGGGCCAGGGCATCCCGCGGGGATGTCGGATGGCACGGCAGCGACTCCGCCTGACGCCCCTCCACGTGGCGATGGCGCTGGTTGTCGCCGTTCCGGATCTGCACCGGCGTCCAGCCCAGGCCCAAGCGGATCGCCGGCTCCCGAAACAGGTGGTCCGCCACGGTCCGAAAGCCCTCGGTGCCGACGAAGGGCAAGACCGCCAGCGTGCGCAGCAGCAAGTCGCTATCGATCCCCTCCCGCTTGCGCCCGTTCTCCAGACCCGCCTGTGTGGTGAAGTCGCCAGTTCCATGTGCAGAGCCACCAACTCGTCCAGGGGCCCGACCGCTGTCGTCGTCGCCATCTTCGGCCGCTCCCCTGCCCCAAGCCTTCGAGCGACCTTCGTCTTGTCTTGCCGATACCACCGCAGATCCATCATGCGCACATCGCCTCCGATGTGCGCTACTCTACCACCTCGCCCCACCGCCCCGTCACGGGTAGGCACACAACGGGATATAATACAGGCCATCTGACAGCCGGAGCGAGCCCACTCGTGAAGCAGAAGACCCCTGGCCGGCGCGGGAAGGCGCCCGACCCCCGCCGTTCCCAGCCACCAGGCGCCGGCGCGCCCCCCGCCTCCGCGTCGACCGGCCCCCCTC
>JACPQP010000471.1 GCA_016190465.1 Chloroflexota bacterium | reverse complement strand
GCAGGCCCCCGTGCCTGCCCGCGTGTACGCCACGGTGTGTAGGGGCAGGCCCCCGTGCCTGCCCGCGCACACGCCACGGTGTGTAGGGGCAGGCCCCTGTGCCTGCCCGCGTGTACGCCACGGTGTGTAGGGGCAGGCCCCTGTGCCTGCCCCCTACCCTTTCAGACCGCTCATGGTGATACCTCGAACGAAGTAGCGCTGGCCCAGCACGAACACCGCCAGCGTCGGAAGCATCGAGAACGTCGCCGCCGCCAGATAGAGCTGCCATTGCGGAAGGCCGACGGTCTCGGGGATGCTGGTGAAGTAGGCGAGACCGATCGGCACCGTCCGCACCTGCTCCTTGCTGGTCATAATCAACGGCCAGAGGAAGCTGTTCCAGTTGCCGAGAAAGGTCAGAATGCCCAGCGTGGCGATGACGGGGCCGCACTGCGGCACGATCACCCGCGAGTAGATGACGAAATGGTTGGCTCCGTCGATCCGGGCCGCGTCTTCGAGCTCGCGAGGCAGGGTGAGCATGTACTGGCGCATCAGGAACGTTCCATACGCCGATGCCAGCGCCGGGATGATCAGCGCGTAATAGGTGTTGACCCAGCCGAGCGTGCGCATCAGCACGTAGAGGGGCACGAGCGTCACCTGCGAGGGAACCATGAGCGTCCCGAGGTAGAGCAGAAACAACCGATCGCGCCCCGGAAAGCGCATCCGAGCGAACACGTACCCGGCCAGCGACGAGGTGATGAGCTCGCCGGCAGTGACGCAGGTGGCGACAAGGGCGCTGTTGAAGAAGAAGCGACCGAAGGGTGCGTAGTTCCAGGCCATCGGGTAGTTTTCCCACCGGGGAGCCGACGGAAGGAGTCGAGGAGGCCACAGGTAAAGCTCTTCGTAGGGCTTCAACGAGGTGGCCACCATCCAGACGAGGGGGGCAAGCATCGTCAGCCCGACGAGGGTGAGCGCCAGGTAGGTAGCCAGGTCGAGCGTGACAGCCCGGCGCGTGCGGACGTCCCCCGCGCTCGCGGCGAGCGTCGGCTGAACCGGTGCAAGGTCGAGGTCTGCGCTCAACTGGCTACTCCTGGAACCCATACCCGCGCTCCCGGGCGATGCGCCACTGGACGAGCGTCACCGCGAAGATCAGGAGAAAGAGCACCCAGGCGATCAGGGCGGCGTAGCCCATCCGAAAAGCCTCGAAGCCCATCCGATAGATGTAGTAGACCAGGGTCGTCGTGGCGTAGCCTGGCCCACCCTTGGTCATGACAAAGGCCTCGCCGAAGAGCTGGAAGGCCGCGATGAGCGAGGTGACCACCACGAAGAACGTGGTGGGGAAGATCAGCGGGATCGTGAGGTAGCGAAGGCGCTGGAGCGCGCTGGCCCCATCGACCTGCGCAGCCTCGTGCAGCTCGTCGGGGATCGCTTGCAGCCCCGCCAGAAAGATCAGGCTGTAGTAGCCGGCGTGGCGCCAGACGTTCATCACGATGATCGAGGGCAGGGCCCACAGACGGGAGGAGAGCCAGGGCGGACCGGGGATGCCCACCAACCCGAGGACGTAGTTGATCACCCCATTCTGGGGCTCGTAGAGCCACTGCCAGAGCATCGCGACCGAGACGAACAGCACCACCGACGGCATGAAGAAGATGGTTCGGTAGAGGGTGATGCCCCGCAGCTTCCGATCGAGAACGATGGCCACCACAAAGGAGCCCAGCGTCAGGAGTGGCACGTAGAGCAGCACGTAAGTGATGGTGTTCGCGAGCGCCATCCAGAAGACGTCGTCCTTAACCAGTCGCCCCAGGTTGGCGGCGCCGACGAAGGAAGGCGGCTTGACCAGTTGCCAGTCCATCGTCGTCATGGCGAGGGAGAAGATCAGCGGGCCGACGCTGAACACCAGGACGCCCAGGAGGTTGGGCAGCAGAAAGAGCCCCGCCCACAGCAACTCCTGACGCTCGCGACGCGAATGGCCCCGGCGGCCCGGCCGGTCGAGTCGCGAAGCGTTTTCCCGCCCGCCGTAGAATGACAGGGCCATTCGTGTCCTCGCTCGTCGCAGAAATCGATGGGGCGGGAGCGGCTGCACGCAGCCGCTCCCGCCGCTGACGCCTTACTTGGCCTCGGCCAGCAAGGTGTTGGCCTTGCCGGCGATCGTATCGGCGACCTGCTTGGGCGTCCGGGAGCAGTCCGCCAGGAATGCCATCTCCGCCCCCACCACCGGGCTGTACTCGACGCCGATCCGCGAGTAGTTCACCGCGGCGCCGTACTTGCGGGCACCCTCGGCGAAGACCTTCTTCCAGGATTCGCCCACGTACTGGCCAATCTCGCCGGTTGGCGCGGTGTGCTTGTCGTACGACGGGAAGTGGGCCACGGCGTGCCCCGCGGCAGCCATCGACGCGACCGTCGGCACGTCGCTGACGAGATGGCGAAGCAAGTCCCAGGCGACCTCGGGGAGCCGAACGGTCTTGGGAATCGACCACGAGCTTCCGCCCACGCGCATGAACCGCCCGGCCGGCCCCTGTGGCACGTGGGCGATTCCCCATTCGAACTTGTCCTTCGACGCCTTCATCACGTCGGCGTGGGCGCCCGAGTAGATGAGGCTCATCGCGCCGATCCCCTGCTTGAACATCGCGTAATCGCCGCCGAGCTGTCCCAGCACGGCCGGCGGCGGCACGGCTTTCCGCTTGCACCACATGTCCTGCATGAACTGGAAGCAGGCGACACCGCCGGGCTCGTTGATGAGGGACCTGGTCTGGTCTTTGTCGAAGTGGTCGGTGCCGTAGGCGCGAAGCGTCGGATACCATCCGGGCATCCAGCCCGGGTCTGTCCAGTAAACCCAGCCCCAGACGTCGGGCTTGCCGTCGCCGTTAGTGTCCGAGGTCAGCTTCTGTGCGGCCTCGCCCAGGTCCTCCCACGTCCAGGAATCCGTCGGATAGGAGACCTTCCCCTTGTCGAACAGCGTCTTGTTGTAATAGAGACCGTAGCTGGCGAAGGTGTTGGGCCACGCATAGACCTTGCCCTGCCAGCTCAGGAGCGGCAACGGCGTCGTGAACAGCTCCGACTCGGGTACGTAGAACGGTTTGGCCGTCCGGAAGTCGTCCAGCGGGCGAAGCATCCCGCGAAACCCCAGCGACTGGGCGCGTGACTCGTGGTTCAGCATGAAGTCGATGGCGTCTCCGGCGGCGATCTGGGCCTGGAGCTTGGTGATGTACTCCGACAAACCGGGCGTGACGTCGTAGCGCACCTTCAACGTGGGGTACTTGGTCGCGAAGAACTCGTCGGTCCACTTGTCGTACGTCTCGATCTTGTTATGCGCGGTGAAGACGAACTCGCCGGTCGGCTGAGCCCCCGTCGCCGCCGCCGGTTTCGCCGCCGGTGTCGGTTCGATCTTCGGCGGTGGTGTCGGGGGAGGGGCCGCGGGCGCGGGCGCCTGGGTAGGTGGCACGGGCGTGGGCGCTGGCGCACAGGCGGCCAGCAGTCCCCCAACACCGGCGCCGCTCAGCAGGGCCGCTACTCGGATGAAGTCGCGCCGGGAAAGCTGCCGGGTCATGCGGATTACCTCCTTCGTATAAGAGCCTTACCTAACCAATCCTACAGTCGCACCAAGCACTGCCATTCCCACTGCCTTTCCCAACGAGGTTCCAGGAGGCCACGCTGCGTGTCGAACCAGCCGTCACCACCACCTTCCATAGTCCCTTTCATCTGGCCAATCCCCATCAGCCGACCGGGCGGGACGCTCCCGCCTCCACCACACGATAGGGACGAACGACGTTGATCGGCGCTTCACCGCGAACCACGCGCTGGAAGTTGGTGTACCAGCCGCGCGCCTTCTTGATCATCGCGTCGCGGGTTCCGGTGGCCATGTGCGGCGTCACCAGCACATTATCGAGCGCGAGCAGGGGGTTGCCGGCCGGCGTCGGCTCCTCCACGAAGACGTCGAGCCCCGCGGCGGCAATGCGCCGGTCCCGGAGCGCCCGGTAGAGCGCCGGCTCGTCGACGACGGACCCCCGCGAGGTGTTGATGAGGACGGCCGTCGGCTTCATCAGGGCCAGCTCGCGCTCGCCGATGAGGTGACGCGAGCCCTCGCCCAGGAAGACGTGCAGAGTCACGACGTCCGAGGTCGCGAGGAGCTCGTCCAGTGGATGGAAGCGCAGGCCGAGCGTCGCCTCCTCCTCCGGCGGCAGGCGGCGAATGTCGGTGTACAGCAGCTCGACGTCGAACGGCCGCAGGCGCTTGGCGACCTCGCGCCCGATGCGCCCGAGCCCGACGATGCCGACCCGCTTCTCTTCGAGCATCAGCGAGATCGACCGGAGCTCCGCGTGGATCCAGCGACCGCCCTTCAGGGCGTTGTGCGCCTCGGTCAAGTGCTTGTAGAGCGCGAGGATCATGAGCACCGTGTGCTCGGCGACGCCGACGCAGGTCCCCTCGGGCGTGATCGCCACGGGGATGCCCCGCGCGGCCGCGGCCTCGACGTCGACCTGCTCGTAGCCCACGCCGAAGTGCTGAATGAGCCGGACACGGGAGGCCAGCGCGATCTGCTCGGCGGCCAGCCGGCCAGTGACGACGAAGTCGGCCTCGGCCAGCTTCGCCGTCACCTCCGCCGGATCGTCGGTCTCGATCCAAGTGTTGGCGAAGCCGGGCGGCTCCTCGCTCAGCATGGCCTCGCGGTGCGACTGCGGGCTCCGCGCCATATAGAAAACCTGATAGGTCATCTCTCCCCACTCCTCGCCCGCTCGGCCAGCCACTGCTCCACCGAGACGATGTAGGTGACGGCCCCGGTGTCGATGCGGGTGACGACGTTGCGCAGGGTGCCGATCCCCTCGATCTCCACCTCGACGGTCTCCCCGTAGCGTAGCACGTGGCCCTCGACGCCGCCGGGGGTGCCGGTCATGATGAGGTCCCCCTGCCGCATCGGGACCAGCCGCGAAATCCAGGACACCAGGAATGGCGGGCTGAACAGCATCGACGCGGTGCGGTCGTCCTGCCGCGGCTCGCCGCCGACGCGCAGGCGGATGGCCAGGTCGCGCCAGTCCAGCGCGGTATCGACCACCGGCCCGACGGGGCAGTTCTGGTCGTAGACCCGCAGTGGACGCTCGTAGGCCCGATGCGCGGGATCCTTGATCCAGACGTTGTTCAGGGCGGTGTAGCCGAGGATGGAGTCCTCAGCCTCGGCCTCCTCGACCTGATTGCAGTCTCGCCGAAGCACGATGCCCAGCTCGGCGCCGTACTCGGAGCGGGTCTCGAACTCGGGAATGCGGATCTCCGCCTCCGGGCCGCAGATCATCGTCCCCGGCGACCAGAGGACGTGCGGCTCGGTGGGTAAAGGAAAACCCCGCTCGTGGCAGCGGGAGGGGTAGTTGGCGCCGTTGGACCAGATGGTGTGCGGCGTGCAGGGCGCGAGCAGCTTCACCTCGCCCCACTTCCCGACCGCTTCGCCTGGCCACGCCTCGCCGTAGACATCGCCCCGCAGCTCATAGATGGCCTCGCCCTCCACCAGGCCGTAGTGGGCCTTCCAGTTCCTCTCGTAGCGAACGATCCGCATCGTGTTCTCCTTACTTACCGGAGCATCAGCCGCGCGACAGCCTCGCCGCTCAGGCGCCGGACGTGCGCGTAGCGGTCGATCCGGTACACCTCGCGGCGGTCCTCGCCGGCCAGCAGGCGTCGGCGCTGCTCCTCTTCCAGCTCCTCCACTCGCTCCGCGGCGCCGAGAACCTCGACGGTCAGCTCCCGCGGGACCACCATGATCCCGTCCTTGTCGCCGAGGATGTAGTCGCCCGGATACACCGTCACGGTCTGGCTGAGGTGGCCGGCGATCCGGACCGGCAGGTTCACGTCGATGGTGCGCACTCGTCCCCGGGCGAAGGCCGGGGTGACGCCACGAGCGAAGACCGGGTAGCCCATAGCGACGACCTGCCGGTGGTCGCGGGTCAGCCCGTCGATCACCACGCCGGTACAGCCCTTGACCTGGGCGGTGAGGCTGGTGTTCTCCCCCCAGGGTCCGGACAATTGGGTGTACCCCACATCCATCACCAGCACGCACCCCGGATACAGCTCATCGAAGACGTACTGGCTCGACTGCGCCGGGACCCCCGCGAACCGGGCGGGATCGGCGCTCTCCACCAACTTCGAGGTCACCGCCGGCCCGGCGACCACCATGTCGTCGCGGAGTGGCTGGATCGCGTGGCTGAGCAACTGGTACGGCAGGCCCATCGTGTCCAGCACGTCAAACACCGCGGCCGTGTGCAGCTTCAGGTACCGCTCGCGCAGCTCGTCGATCGATATGTCGCCGGTCAGCTTCTGGTCAGGCATGGTGTCACCTCCAATCGTGGGGACGTCTTCACCCCTACCCCTCTTCCATGGGAGAGGAGGCGCCCCGTCTCCCCTTCGCCCAGAATTGGGGGCCCGGCCCAGGAACGGCGGCCGGAGGATGAGGGCAAGCTCCGGGGCCCTCACCCCCTGCCCCCTCTCCCACGGGGAGAGGGGTGGGGCCGCGCCGCCCCCCTTCCCCCAGTATTGGGGGAAGGGGTTGGGGGATGAGGGCCGTCACCCTCTCGCCACCCTTGTGACCTTTGTGTCATTGTGGTGAGCTCGCGCGAAAGTCAGGCTACCCCCCGGGCTGCACCGGGTGCAACACCAGCCGGTTCGCCGGGAAGCACGCCGCGAACACCAGGTCCTCCGAGGCGCTCGGATTGCGGAGCTGGTGGTGGGCGCTGGCGGGGATCAGCAGCGCATCACCCGCGGCCAGCCGGAAGCACTCGCCCCCGATCTCGGAGAGGCCCTCGCCCGAGATGACGGTGAACGCCTCCTCGACGTCGTGGTAGTGGAGGGGCAGAACCGCGCCAGGCGCCAGCTTGCCCCGGACCAGCGCGACCTGCCGCGAGCCGACGCGCTCGTCGATCATGACGCGGATCCACACCCCGGGGCGCGTCTCCCACAGCTCGACGTCGCCCATCCGAATCATCGCCATTGTCGTCACCTCCCCATGTGCTGGGTCCCTGTCCTCACGCCCTTACCCCCTGCACCCTATCTCAATACCGGGCGAGGGGGACTACGCTCCCCTTCTCCCAGGATCGGGGATGCGAGCCACTCCTTCACGTCCCAAGTGTGGCCTCGGCAATCAATCGGAACTCGTCTCGATCCAGCAGGCCCTTCTTCGCTATGGCACGCTCCTTGACCCGCGCCAGGATCGCCCGGACCTCCTCATCGGTGGCGGACAGACCGATCTCCTCCAGCCACACCCGCACCGAGGCCGCGCCACTCTTCTTGCCGAGCACCACACGCGGCGGGCGCTGGCCGACCAGGTCCCAGTGATAGGGGAACACCTCCAGAACGTTCTCCGGCCCACAGTTGCGGTACCAGTCCGAGACGATCCCGGACTCGACGTCGTAGAGCTCGTCGCCGACGACCGCCTTGTTCCGGGGGACCTCGATACCGGAGAGCTCGCGGACCAACTGGTGCGTCTCCTTCAGCAGGTCGTACCGGATGCCCAGATCGACGCCGTAGAGGGTCCGCAGCGCGACGACCGTCTCCTCCAGCGGGGCATTCCCGGCGCGCTCGCCGAGGCCGGCGAAGGTCAGGTGGGCCACCTCAACACCAGCGGCGAGGGCGTTGATAGTGTTGATGGCGCCGAACCCGAAGTCGGCGTGGAAGTGGCACTCGAGGGGCTTCTTGATCCGCTCCTTTGCGGCGCGGACCATCAGCGGGACCGCGTGCGGCGAGAGGCTGCCCGTCGTGTCGACCAGCGCCAACGCATCCATCGCCCCCTCGTCGGCGACGTGCTCGATCAGGCTCAGGTACCAGTTGATGTCGGTCCGGGTGGAGTCGATCGGGAAGAACACGACGTAGACACCGTCCTCCTTGGCCGCCCGGGTCGCGGCGATGGACATGTCGATGGCGCGCTGGAGCGGCCAGCGATAGGCGGTCTCGATCAGGTGCTCGCTGCACGGGATCTCGACGATCAGGCCGTCGACGCCGCAGTCCACCGCCCGCCGGACATCCTCGACCAGGCATCGCGCCAGGGCGAAGACCTTTGGACCCAGCCGCAGCTTGCAGATCTCGCGCACCGCGGCCTCGTCGTCGGGCGAGACGGCCGGTGTCCCCGCCTCGATCCGGTGGACACCGAGCTCGGCGAGCTTGGCGGCGATCCGGACCTTGTCGGCCTTGCGGAAGCAGACTCCGCTCGTCTGCTCGCCATCGCGCAGGGTGAGGTCGTGAATCTGGATGGAGGGCGGGAACTGGAACGACCGCGTCACCTCGTCCAGGTAGTTCCAGGGGCTGACAAACCAGTGGTCCGTTCGCCACGGGGTCTGCACAGTCGCTGCCTCCTCCGCGGGGGACGATCCCCCGCGCCACGGTTCCGGATGGTAACGCAGGCGCTGTCGTATCAGCCCGCCGACGTCGTCGCTGGGCTGGTCTGCTCGAGCGACTCCGGGCGATGCGCTCCTCCACCCGGCGTGCCCGCGCCCGGGAGCGCGGCGGTCCCGTCGCGAGATAGCCCCGGCCGGGGGTCGGCGGTCGGAGCGACGTCCCCGTCGGGGCCGGCGGCCCGGCGGCCGGACGAGAGATAGGCGATCAACCCCTGGGCTGTCAACCGGAGGTGTTCCACGGTGAGACGGGCGAGCCACTTGCCGTCGCGGGCCTCGGCGGCTGCGAGGATCTGGCAGTGCTCGTCGTGCGCGCTCGACGGTCGATTGAGCAGCGCCAGAGACGCGCGCAGGTAGGGCTGAACGACGTTGCGCTGGGCGTCGATCAGGGCGCACAGCCGCGGCCAGCCGGAGGCCGGATAGATGATCGTGTGGAAGTCGCGGTTCAGGACGAGCCAGCGCTCCTCGTCCTGACCGATCCGGGCCATCTCGGCGTGGATCTGGCGAAGGCGGGCGAGGGTGACGTCGGAGAGACGAGGGGCCGCGAGCTCGGCCGCCCGGCCCTCCAGCATCGCCCGGATCTCGAAGATCTCGGCGATGTCCTCGGTGCGCAGGTTGACGACGACGGCGCCCCGGTGCGGTCGCAGCTCCACCAGCCCCTCGGAGGCGAGGATGCGCAGCGCCTCCCGGATGGGCATTCGGCTGACTTGCAGTTGGCTGGCGAGCTCGTCCTGCTGCAACCGGTCGCCCGGACCAAGCTGACCCGATAGGATGGCTGATCGCAAGCGGTCAGTGACGATTTTCTGCATGGTGCGATACTCGGCTGCGGCGTGCGGGGTGCCAGGATGCGTGTGCTGACTGGTTTCCACAGTTCCTCGCCGTGTTTGTAATTGGATATCGGCTCCTGGATCCAATATCCGATCTCGGCGGCTAGTCTACCTCGGCGTTGGCCGCTTGTCAAGACCCTTTTTTCGCCAGTTTCGCCAGCGATTCGAGGCGGCCGAGCGGGCCTGGGATCTGGCGCTGCAACTGGCGGCGCTTCGGCGGGCCCGTGGGCTCACGCAGAAGCAGGTAGCCGAGATGCCGTTGACGTCCATCGCAATATTGTTGTACACTGAACTCGAAGAATGGCAGCGCAGGGGTCTCCCGGATCGTGGACTTCTCAATCGAGTTCTACGAAACCGCGAGTGGCCGCCGGGTTGTCGAGGAGGAACTGGACGCCCTCGAAGATGCCATTCCGGCCCTCCACGCCCTTCTGCTCGCGGGGCTGAGCAGGTTGCGGCAGCGGGAATACCACCGACCACCACTGTGTCTTCCAGTGGGGAGCGCCCTATTCGAGCTGAGAGTAGGACGGCGGGACATCGCCCGGGCGATCTGGTTTTTCCAGAAGGGGCAGCGAATCGTCGTGGTACGCGTGTTCGTGAAGAAGTCGCAGAAGACGCCGCGACTGGAACGTGAGCTGGCGCTGACTCGGATGAGCG
>JACPQP010000052.1 GCA_016190465.1 Chloroflexota bacterium | reverse complement strand
CCCCCGTGGGCCAGGCCGGGGGCGCGGGCGGCCCCTCGCGTCGCGCGGCCTGACCCCCTCCCCCCGCGGGAGAGGGCGGGGGTGAGGGCGGCCCCTCGCATCGCGCGGCCAGACCCCCTCTCCCCGCGGGAGAGGGCGGGGGTGAGGGCGGCCCCTCGCATCGCGCGGCCAGACCCCCTCTCCCCGTGGGAGAGGGCGGGGGTGAGGGCGATCCCTCGCGTCGCGCGGCTAGCGGATCGGTCGGCGGCGTCACTTCAGGGGAGCGGGGGGCTCCGCGGTCCGGTGGAGCGCTAGAGGCGCCGGTTCATTCCTTGAGGGGTATCGGTAGCGCGAACGCCGGGAAACTGGCGCGACTCGGCATAGCCACCATCGAAGACCTCCTCTACTTTGTCCCCCATCGGCACCTCGACTACCGCGACGTCCGGCCCGTCGGCGAGCTGGAGCCGGATCGACCGCAGACCGTCCTCGTCCAGGTCTGGAACGTGCAGGTTGCCACCACTCGGAACCGGCTCCTGCGCATCACCGCCACACTCAACGACCCGTCCGGCGCCTGTCAGGCGTTCTGGTTTCGCGCCCGCGATTACATCAGCGCCGAGCTGCCGACGGGCGTGCCCATCCTGGTGAGTGGGACGCCGGAGGTCCAGAATGGCATCCTGACCTTCCCCGACCCCGACTGGGAGGTCTACCGCGTCGAGGGAGCGGTCCACACCGCCCGGCTGGTGCCAGTCTATCACCTGACGGCCGGTCTCAACCAGCGGTGGCTGCGGCGCAGCATGCAACGGGTCGTCGCCGACTACGCACCAAGGGTCGTCGACCACCTGCCCGCCTCGCTGCGGGACCAGCACCATCTGCTCGACCTGCCGAGGGCGCTGATGCAGCGTCACTTCCCCGAGTCGGAGTCGCTGCTGGAACAGGCGACGCGACGGCTGGCATTCGATGAGTTACTGGCCATCCAGCTCGGGGTGCTCCAGCAGCGCCACCAATGGCGCTGTCCGAGCGATGCGCCGGTCCTCGAGGCGGCGGAGCGGGTGCTGAAACCCTTTGCCGACACGCTCCCGTTCTCCCTGACCGGCGCGCAACAGGGCGCGCTCGCCGAGATCGTCGCCGACCTGGCCCGGCCACAGCCGATGCACCGGCTCTTGCAGGGGGATGTCGGCTCCGGCAAGACGATCGTCGCCACCACGGCGATGTTGATCGCGCTGGCGAGCGGCTACCAATCGGTCTTGATGGCCCCGACGGAGATCCTGGCCGAACAGCACGCACGAACGGTCGGTCGGCTGGTCGAGCGAGCCGGCGAGTGGCTCTGGCCGGGGCGGCGGCGCCAGGTGACCGTGGGGCTCCTCACCGGCAGTCTGAGCCGGGGCGAGAAAGAGGAGCTTGTCGCGGCGGTCGCCGATGGCGCGGTTGATCTCGTCATCGGCACCCACGCACTGATCCAGGAGCCGGTCCGGTTTGCCCGGCTCGGTCTGGTGATCGTCGACGAGCAGCACCGCTTTGGCGTCGCGCAGCGAGCCCGGCTGCGGAGCAAGGGCGAGTCGCCCCACACGCTGGTAATGACCGCGACGCCGATCCCGCGCACGCTCGCGCTCACCATCTATGGCGATCTCGACGTCTCGACCATCGACGAGTTGCCACCCGGTCGCCAACCGATCGTCACCCGCTGTCTTGGTCCCTACGAGCGTCCGCGGGCCTACCAGTTCATTCGCCAGCAGATCCAGCAGGGACGGCAGGCGTTCGTGATCTGCCCGCTGGTGGAGGAATCGGCGAAGGTCGAGCTGCGCGCCGCCACCGCCGAGCACGAGCGGCTCCAGCGAGACGTCTTTCCGGAGCATCGCGTGGGGCTGCTCCACGGCCGCATGAAGGCGGACGAGAAGGACGCGGTGATGCGGGCCTTCCAGCGCGGCGAGCTCCACATCCTGGTCTCGACTGCCGTGGTCGAGGTCGGGGTAGACGTTCCGAACGCGACCGTGATGCTGATCGAGGGCGCGGACCGGTTCGGTCTGGCGCAGCTCCACCAGTTCCGGGGGCGAGTCGGCCGGGGTGCGCAGCAGTCCTACTGCTTGCTCGTCTCCGAATCGCGCGCGCCCGAGTCGCTCGAGCGGCTGGCGACGGTCGAGCGAACCCACGACGGTTTCCGGCTCGCTGAAGAGGACCTGCGGCTCCGGGGGCCGGGGGAGTTCTTCGGCCGGCGACAGAGCGGCGTGCCGGAGCTGCGCCACGCCACCCTCAACGATGTCCAGATGATCACTGAGGTGCGTGCGGCCGCGACTGCGCTGATCGACGGCGACCCGGATCTGGCGAGCCCCGAGCATCGCTTGCTCGCGGCCCGCACCCGGGCGTTCTGGCGGGGCGAAGGCGAGCTGAGCTGATGGCTGATGGCTGGGGTACAATAGGGATGCGATGAGAGTCATCGGCGGTGTGGCGCGAGGGCGTCCACTCAAGGGGCCGAGCACCCAGGCGACGCGGCCGACCTCCGACAAGGTCAAGGGCGCCATCTTCTCGATGGTGGAGGCCGAGCTGATGAGACGGCACCCAGAGGCGGGAGAGCTATGGGAGGGCATCCGGACGCTCGACCTGTACGCGGGCAGCGGGGCGCTGGGGATCGAGGCGCTCTCGCGCGGGGCGGCGTGGGCCGATTTCGTCGACGACAGCGTGGCGTCTTGCCGTCTGATCCGCTACAATCTTGAGTTGACCGGGCTGGCCGACCGGGCCCGGGTGCATTGCACCCAGACCCACCGGGCGCTGGCCGGTGAGCGGGGGGGAGTCGCGGGCCCGTACCAACTCACGGTAGTCGATGCGCCGTATGGTGACCCGCTGGTGCTCTCCATGCTCGATACGCTGGGGCGGTCATCGCTTCTCGCCGCCGATGCGCTCGTCGTCGTCGAGCACGGCCGTCGGGCGGACCTTCCGGCGGCGGTCGACCGTCTCGAGCGGAGGCAACAGAAGCGCTACGGCGACACACTCGTCTCGATCTACCGGCCGGCCCGGACGTGAACTGCATGG
>JACPQP010000463.1 GCA_016190465.1 Chloroflexota bacterium | reverse complement strand
CCGTCGCCCCGTCCCCCCGTCGCCCGTTCGCCCCGTCGCTCCTCTGGGGACAGGCGGGCTGGGAGCGGACTTTCACCTTGCTGTGGGTGCTGCCGTCGCTCCTCGTTTTCACGTTGGGGCATATTGGGCAGCCGGGTTATGTGCTGCTCCCGGTTCCGGTCGCCTACCTCGTGCTCGCGGCGTTGCTGGCCGACTTCGAGGGACCCCGTCGCCCCTCGCTCCTGAGCGTGGCCATCTTGCTCGTCGCGGCGAACGTGGGGGCGACGCTCGGCACAACCGAGTTGGCGTACCAGATCGTCCCGAGCTTCGCGGCCCGGGTCGACATCCGCGAAAACGACCGCTACTGGGAACGGCTTCAGCAACTCGTGGAGAGGTATCCCCCGGCCGAAACTGTTGTGCTCACGGGTGCCACACCGCGCAGCAGCTTCCGGCACGCGGGCTACTACCTGACAGAGTATCGGGTGTACGCGATTGGCTACGATCTCGTGGGAACCTATGGCTGGCTCTTCCGTTCGTATGCGCGCGTCTCCGACTACCACGTCGGTGGACTCGCCCGGAGCAGTCCATCCGTCGAGCTTCCGGCCGGGGCGCGGTACGTTTTCATCCTGGATGAAGACATCGCTCAGTCGTTGGCTCGTCCCTATGGCTCGGTGGTCCGTCAGATCACACCCCACCGCGTGGTCTACTCTGTCGAGGCGACCGGTCTCAGCGGCATCGCGTTCGCGGGTGACCAGATGCACCTGGTCAGCCGCGTCCTGGTCGAGGCGCCCCGAAGCAGCGTGACCCCGTGAGAAGCGGGGGTGGCGACCGGCTTTCACCACATATGTCCTTCGTGTCTTTGTGGTGAGCCCTTCGCACCCGGTCCGCCTGTCGCCGCGTGACGGGCCCCGGAGCCTTCCCCCCTCTCCCACAGGGAGAGGGGGTAGGGGGTGAGGGCCGTACCCGGCCTCGTGCCTTCCGTCTCGCGGGTCTGGCGCCCACGGGCCCGGTTGGCTATACTGCCCGGTGTGACCAAGCTCCAGCGGCAGGAGGTGGATAGCCAATGCGCGTCGCCAAGATGATTGAGGAGACTCAGGTTGCCCCGGGGAGCCTGGCGATCTTCTGGCTCGCCCAGGCCGGGTTTGCGTTCAAGAGTCCAAGCAGTCGAGTCGTCTACGTCGATCCCTACCTGACCGACTCCGTCGAGAAGCTGTACGGCTTCCGGCGGATCATGGCGTCGGTCGTGAGTCCGGAGGAGGTCACCGCCGATCTCTACGTGACCACCCACCACCACGGCGATCACCTCGATCCCGAGGCGGTGCCGGTGGTCTACCAACGCAATCTGCGAACGATCTTCGCTGGCCCGCCAGCGTGTGTCGACCTCTTCCGCTCCTCTGGCATCCCGGAGGGGCGGATCTGGACCCTCCACGAGGGAGACCGCTACCGGCTCGACGGCGTCGAGTTGCTGGCGGTCTACGCCGACCACGGGGAGTCCGCCCCCGATGCGGTCGGCATCGTCTTCGATCTGGAAGGGGTCCGCGTCTACGTGATGGGGGACACGTGCCTACACTCCGAGAAGCTCGAGCCGCTGGCGGCGTTGGGGATCGACGTCCTGATCCCGCCGATCAATGGCCGCTTCGGCAACCTCGACGCGGCGGACGCCGTCCGGGCCACGGCGATCCTCAAGCCGAAGGTCGTGATCCCGAGCCATTTCTGGATGTTCATTCAGCACAACGGCGACCCGGAGGCGTTCATGCGGCTCTGCCCCCAACTCGCCCCCGAAACCCGGCCGGTGCTGATGACCCAGGGGTCGCGCTACGTGTATGAAAAGGGGTGATTCCGGATCCTTCCTACTCCACGACCACGATGTCCCGTTGCACCGGCGTGGTCACTTCCGGACCGGTCGCACTCTGGTAGACGTTGATCTCCAATCGCACGCCAAAGTGCGGCAGATAGATCCCCGGCTCGACGGAGAAGGCGACGCCCGGAATCACCCGCCGCGTGTCCATTGTCTCGAACCCATCGAGGTTGACCCCGCTGGCGTGGACCTGTTCGCCGATGCTGTGCCCGAGGCGGTGGGTGAAGGCGTCGGCGTAGCCAGCCGTGTCGATGACCTGCCGCGCCACCCGGTCAACCTCCCAGCCCTGGACCTCACCCGGGACGGTGGACTGCTCCAGGAAGGCCACCGCGCGATCGCGCGCTTCCCGGACGACGGCAAACACGCGCTGTTGCTCGTCCGTCGGCGGTGCGCCGACCCGGCCCACCCAGGTCATGTCGCCGTAGACAGCCCCGGAGGTCGTCTCCCTGGCCCAGAAGTCGATGAGCAGCCAATCGCCTCGGGCGATCTGCGCCGAGGCGCGCTCGGTCGGTTCGTAGTGCGGGTCGCCCGTGTGCTCGTTGACCGCGACGACCGGGCCGTCTTCGGTCGTCAGGCCGAGGTCGGCGAAGCGACTGGACATAAACTGGCGGGCATCCCACTCGGTGATGCCAGAGTCGACGCCCTGGGCGATGTGGGCGAACGTCTCGCGCAGAGCCTGTTCGAGCCGGGCGACCCCCCGCCGATGGGTCGCCAGTTGGGCATCGGTCCAGCGAGCGACGACGAACTGGAGCAGGTCGGCCGACGACACGACCGTGGGGCCAAGGCTCCGCACAAGCTCGAGCGTCCCCCCGTCCACGCGTGAGGCAACCGGAAGCGCGCCCAGTGGCGAGTACTCCATCGCCAGAGTCGAATGACCGCCGACCAGGTGCCGCAAACCGGCGACCTGCTCGTCGAGACTTCGGTAGATGTCGATCGGCCAACCGAGATCGGCCAGCCGGTTGGCGTCGACGTGGTGGAGGAGGAAACGGGGCTCGCGCCCCGGTCCGATGAAGAGATAGGCGCGCCGGGTCGTGTGCCGCCGGTCGCCGATGAGCTGCCAGAACACCGGGTTGTTCTGGTGGAAGTCGACGAGCAACCACCCGTCGAGCCGGTTCTCCTGAAGGAAAGACTGGGCTGCCTGAACGCGGCTCTCTCGGTCACTCATACTCAATCCGAACTCCCAACCCCCACCCGCCGGCACACGTCCCCCAGCGGGCACACGGCACAGCGCGGGTCGCGGGCGTGGCAGACCTCGCGCCCGTGTTGAATCAGCAAGACGTGGACGGCGTGGCGCTCGCTGGGAGCGATGAGCGATTCGAGCGCGGGTTGGGCCTGCTCGGCGGTCGTCCGCCGCGCGATCAGCCCCAGGCGGCCGGCGACCCGATGGACGTGCGTATCGACCGGCAGGACCGGCCGTGCGCAGGCACAGAGCAAGATGCACGCGGCCGTCTTCGGTCCGACGCCAGGCAGCGACCGGAGGAACGCCATTGCCTGATCGACCGGCTGATCGGCGAGGAAGGAGAGGTCCAGCCTGCCGCGGCGGCGGACGATCTCCTCGAGGCATGCCTTGATGCGCTCCGCTTTCACCCGAGCAAGGCCGCCGACTCGAATGAGATCGACGATCACCGGAACCGGGGCAACGTGGACGAGGTCCCAGGTAGGCAGCGCCGCGCGAAGGTTGGCGTAGGCGCGGTGCGAGTTCACATCCGCCGTGTGCTGGGAGAGGATCGTGGCGACGAGCTGATCAAGCGGATCGCCGGTTGAGCTGTTTACCGGCGTGCCGTAGACAGTCTGCAATCGCGCCGCGACCGTCGCGGCCAGAGCGATGTTCGTGTTATCCACACCCCGGCCCCCGACACCCGATCCCCGACACCCTCACACTTTGCCCTTGCCCTTACACTTCGGGCAGGTACCGTCAATCCGGTGCCATCCTCCCGGCTCCTTTGGATCGGGCCACTTCTCATTCACCTGGCCGGTCCCTTCACATCGTGTGCACTTCATCCGAGGACCCGATCCGAATTTGGACATGATGATGACAACCGCGACCATGACGATGATTGTGAGCAGCGCGAATTCCACCGCAGATAGCCTCCCTTCCCGTGACCGCCCATCCTCCAGTCCGATCGGCGCCGGGCGTATTATACCACAGGGTGACCCCGTAACATTCCGTCGCCCGATTCGTTTACCAAATCAACCGTGGCGGCAGACCCCGGATGTCCCCGCCGCTTCGCGAGTCTGGCTTCTCGAATCGAGAAAGAGGGAGGATGAGGTGGCCGACTACCCGCGACATGCTCGACGCGCGCTACCGCCAGCGGCCCTGTCAGGCCCATCAGGATCAGGCCGCACAGCCGACCGAGTTGACTGCCGAATGAGCCCGGGGAAATATCGCCACGGCCTGGCGCTGACGCCGCGCGCGGCTGATCTCCTCGATGCGCTGCTGCGCGGCGACCGTGAGCGGGCGCTGGGCACGCTGGTCGACGCCTACCGTGACGAGGGGAAGCTGCTCCTCGACATCGAGCAAGAGCTGCTTGCGCCGGCGCTGGTCAAGGCCGGCGAGCTGTGGGTTCGCGGCCGCCTGGGCGACTCCGCGTTCGAGCGCGTTGGCCGGTTCGCCGAGCAGGTCGAGCGGGCCTTCCGACGACACGCGCTCGGTCCAGCGGACAAGACCTCCTGACAGGCTCCCGCACGGAGATTGCCGATAGCTACCTTTCCACCTCCGTGTCGAGAAACGGAGGCGAAGCCCCTCCTGGACGTCCTCAAGCCGCGAGGAACTTCCGGGGAGCTACTCAGGGCTGGAGGGGCGAAGACGGCGGTGAACCTCCTCCTCGGCCATCCCCTCGACGGCGATGACCTTCTCGCGGCTCGTCTGACCGGACAGCAGGCTCAGTTGGCCACGGCGCGCGCCCAGCAGGTTGGCCAGCAGCTTCAATAGCGCCTCGTTGGCCCGTCCCTCGACCGGCGGCGCGGTGAGTCGCAGGCGCAGCACGCCGTCGACGAAGCCCTGCACTTCGTTGCGGCGGGCGCCCGGCTGTACCCGCACGCGGAATGTGCAGCGCTTGCCGCCATCCATCTTGGCCATTTGTGCGCCCTCCCAAACCCCCTGGCGGCCTCGCTTTCCCTGGACGTTTCAACCCCCACCCGGTCCGAAGACCGGGTGCAACAAAGTCCGCGCGGTCAAGAGGCTTACTAGACGGCTCGCCTGACCATGCCGGCCGTGTTTTCAGGACCCCAGGCGCGGCCATTCCTCCCCGTGGATCCTCGATAGGCGCCCTCCGCACACCTGTGACATCCCTTTCGGCGCCCGTGCCGGTCAGTCGTCGTCGGCAAGCGCCAGAAAAGCAGAGGTGTCGACAAAGACCCTCCGCTCCGCTGTCGACCGGGGAGTTCGCTCCATGAGGCTCAGAGGGCTTCCCACTCCTCACGGGGAATCGTGGCCTCTCGCAGCAGTTGGAGCAGAAGCGACCGGCTGATGGCACTCTGATGGGGGTTAGGGATGATCACCCGCAAGCGTGCGCGCGTCATGAACTCGTGGTTTCCGCCAGGGTAGGGACCCGCAAAGCCCAGTTCACGCAGGTAGTGGATCAACTTCACTTCTTCCCCGCCCGCTGCTTCGCCTGGATGAGGCGGGCGCCCAGCTCGCGGCTGCCGGCCGGGCGCGGCGAGGCCGGCGCGGCCGAGGCGGGTGATGCCGGGCGGGAACCAGGTGGCGACGGACGGGGAGCGGCCGGGCGAACCGCGGGGCGCGCCAGCGGGGGGCGCCTCGCCGGGGTGAGTCCCGCAGGCGCCGCATTCCCGCGCGGGATGGCCACCTGGCGCCTGGCCGCCAGGGAGACCGTCGACGGGACCCGCTGCTTCGCCGCGAGCAGCCGAACCCCGGCCGGGCGCAGCGCGGGCGCCACCGGCCAGCGCGTCCGGAAGGCTGCAAGCGCCTTCCGCACCACCGCCAGCGTGTCCAATCGCACCCTCCGGGCGGCGACGTCGGCCAGAAAGAGCACCGCCGCCAGCACGGTGAGCCACGGCCAGATAGGCTGCCCGCCCCGGGCGCGCACGTCGTGGCGCACGCTCTCGGCTGGATCGCTCAGGAGGCGCCCGCCAGTGATCCGGCTGATCTCGCGCAGCAGCTCGAGGTTCTGGCCGGTCTGCCGGTACTCGGCCGAGTAGCCGACGCCGAAACCGGTCGTCTGCGTGGATTCGGGCTGTCCGGCCGCGTCGGCCTGGCTCACCCGCACCAGGTAGGCGCCGGGCGCGCTTGCCGGTAGCTCGGCCGTGTAGCGTCCCGGCCCGACCTGGCGGAGCGGCGCGGCGGTCGCGGCGCCGCCGGGCCCGATCGCCTCCAGGCGTAGCGGCAGGAAGTTTCGGAACGACCGGTCGTCCCCTATCGCGTCGACGGTCACCCGCGCGACGCCCTCCTCCACCGTTACCTGCGTCTGGAGCGATTGGTCCTGGGGACTGGGGAAGGATCGCTTCACCAGGCGCGTCCAGAACGGCACCGCGTCGCCCCACTCCAGCCAGTTCGCGGCCCAGCGGTTCTTGGCGTCGGAGGTCCAGGCGACGACGCGCCCCAGCCCGTACTGCCACTCGGCCAGCAGCGGGTCGAGGTGAGGCGAGGCCAGGCTCACCTGCGCCGACGGCTTCGGCGTCGTCGCGACGTACCCGCGCAGCAGCGGCAGCGCCTCCACGCGCAGCCCTTCGAGCACCGAACTCGATCCGACGACCAGCGGACGAAAGTCCTCTTCCACGATCGCCGCCCGGGCTACCTCCAGCGTCTCTTTGACGAGCAGTTGCGGCAGGTCGAACGGGTCGCTCCCCTCGTAGTAGCGACCGTTCCCGCTCTCGGCGAGCATCCGCAGCAGCGCCTGGTCCGCGTCCAAGCCGACGGCGATCGTCGAGAGGGTGATGCTCTGCTGCCGCAGTCGCTCGGCCAACCCCGCGTAGTCGCCGGCCGGCGAGATGCCGTCGGTCAGCAGGATGATATGCCGGACCTTCGCGTTGACCGCCGTCATCGCCTGGGCAGCCTCTTCGAGCGCCGGATAGATCGCCGTGCCACCGCCGGGCTGGAGGCGCGAGACGGCCGACCGCACGGTGTCGCGGTCGCCCAGCGGGCCCAGCGGCAGCACCCAGGAGGGCGTGTCTTCGAACGCGAGGACGCCGGCGACGTCGAGGTCGCTCAACAGATCGAGCGCCTGCATGGCCGACTCCCGGGCGAGGGCCATCTTGCTCATCCCGCCGGCCCCGCTCGCCATCGAGCCAGAGGTGTCGATCACCAGGAGCAGCGCGGCGGCTGATTGGGCGCGCAGTCCCCGCCGCTCCATCCGTACTGGCAGCGCATCGGCGAGCGCCGTCCGGCCATAGCCGCCGGCGCCGAAGCTGCGCTCTCCGCCGATGACCACGAGCCCGATGCCCAGCCGCTGGACCGCACCGCGCAGGCCGAGCATCTGATTCGCCGTCAGCCGAGTCGCCGGCACGTTGATGAGAACGACGCCGTCGTAGCCGCGGTATCCGGTCAGGTCGGGGGGGAGGCCGGTCAGTGCGCTCAGGTCGACGACGATGCCGCCCGCTCTCAGGGCCTCGGCCAGGTAGCGTCCTTCGCCGGACTCGCCCTCCACCAGCAGGGCGCGCGGCTGCCCGGCGACCACGACGTAGCTCATGCCCTCGTTGTTCTCGGCCAGCCCGTCCGCATCGGCGTCGAGCTGGGCCTGGATCGTGTGGAAGCCCGGTGGCAGTGGGTCGTGGGCGAGCAGGAAGCTGTTCGTTCCGGGGTGCAGCGCGATGGCCTGGGTCAGCGCTACCCGATCGTCGATCAGCAGATGGATGCGCCCGTTGCTGGATCCGCTCGATTCGACGGTGACGCGGACGCGAAACGCCTCTCCTTCCCGGACGAGCGATGGCCCGTCGACGGCGCGGATCAGCGACTCGACGCCGGCGACGGCTTCGAGCGGGACAACTGACACGGGCACGCCGGCCGCCGCCAGCAGGCGGGCCTCGCGCGCCGCCCTCCCCTTCGTCTCGTGACCATCGGTCAGCACCACGATCTTGCGGCCGGCGTCGCTTGGTAGCACGCCCAGACCCAGACGGAGGGCGGCGGCGATGTCGGTCTGGTCCGGGTCGGGCTGGGTCGCGATCGCCGGCAGGTCGCGGACGACGCTAGGGGCGCGCTCGACCAGCGGCTCAGCCCCGAAGACGATCACCGCGGCCAGGTCGTCCGGCCCCTTCGCGGCAAGGGCACGCCGCACCCACTCGTCCGCCTGGGAGCGCTGCTCGAGGGTGACGCTGGCCGAGGCGTCGAGAAGGTAGGCGATGGCGAGCCGGTCGACGCCGCGGATCAGCCGTGGATCGGCCAGCGCGCCGACAAGCGCCGCGAGGACGAGCAGCCGGAGCGCCAGCGTCGCCGCACGGCGCCCGGTCGTCAGGCTGCGCAGGCTGTGTCGCTCGACGACCAGAATCGGCACCGCGAGCGCGAGGAGGGCGAGAGCGAGCGGGTTGCCGAGTTCCATCAGCTATCAGCTTTCGATCACGCCCGTGCAGGGCGATGCATCGGTGCTTTCGACCAGTCTTGCCTACGTTCGCCCTGTACCCTGTACCCGATGGGTCGACCAACTGCCACCAGTGGCGGACCTACGCTGGCGAATCGTACTCCGCTCCCAGAAACAGCAGGTGATCTCTCATCTCCTCCGCCGAGAAGAGGTTCAGCAGGTTCTCCATCCGGCGCACCCACGCGCCGAGCGCGGAATGCCCGACCAGAACGATGATGCCCCAGTGCTCGCGGTCCTGTTCGACCCAGACGGCATGCACACCGGGGAAATGCCTGACGTTGTGAGTGACCAGCGCCCGCCGATAGCTCGCCGCATGGCGAAGTTGCTCGTCGTCGGAAGCCTCCACCAGACCGGTCGCGACGGTCGTCTCGACGTCGAAGCTGCGTCGTCTCAGTGCTTCGGCCAGCCGTGCGTCAGCATCGTGATCGAAGTAGAGGCGGGCGACGCGGGCGGCCGACTCCTTCACCATCGCCCAGCGTCGTCGTGGATCACGGCAACGCCTTCGGCCACTCGCTCAGCCTTCAGCCTATGCGCGGGCATCACCCGCTCCGGCCGGCTCTCCTCGAGGAGCTGGTCCATCTCCGGCTGATGATCGTAGTAGTACGAGAGAGCATCGTACACCCCGGCCGCCGTGAGACCGGACAGAGCGGCCAGGATCTCCTCCACCGACTGGCCGGACCTGGACCGCTCGACGATATGCCGCACCGAGATGCGGGTGCCGCGAATGATCGGTTCACCTCCACTAACTCCGGGCCGGCTGGTGATATGAGAGTGGCCCCACGCCGCTTGCTCGACCAACGCGTTGTAGTCCTCATACCGGACCAGAACCGCCTTCGGACGACTGTACTGAGTGATGAAGTATGGCTCGCCGGTGGCTTCCAGTCGAGCCAGGATGTCCCTCAGCCGCCGCCTCATCTCGCTGATCGGGATGATCTTGACCGTCATTGGGCACCTCGATGTATCCGTCTCCTGTACAACAGGATTATATATCCACTACTTGCGGTGATACCACCACCATTCGACGCCCAGCAGACCAACTGCGGCCACCACCAGCCACGCCCACCGGTCGTAGGCCGTCGGACGCAACGGGCGGGGCTCGCCGGCCGGCCCCGCCGACGGCAGCGCCCGCGGCCGGAGGTCTGACTCGCCGGCGTTCAGCAGGTTGACCGCAAAAACGCTCTCGGCCAGCGTGCGTTCGCCGTCTCGTTGCAACACACGGTAGAGCCCCACCCGGGTCGTGTCGACGAACGGCAGCGTCCGTCCGACAATGGGCAGGACGGTCTCGTCGCCCGACGGCTGTCTGACGACGATGCTCCGTGCTTCAAGCAACGGCGACAGGGAGATCTCGGCGCCTGGCTCGACGGTGCTCGCGCTGAGGAGGCCGGGCGGCTCCAGGTAGCCGATGGCGTTGGCGATCAGGATCGGGAAGGCCGTCGTCAGCGGGAGGTTGGACTGGTGCAGGTCGAACGCGAGGACGACCACGCGCCGCCCCTGCTCGGTGCCGGCCAGCACCAGTGGCGCCCCCGCGCTTTCCACAACCGGCCGGGCCCAGCCGGGCGCGCTGATCAGCGGCGCGCGGGTGAGGCGCACGTCGGCGAGCTCGACGTGGCGAAGCAGCGGGTGCTCGCGGTCCCAGGCGGTGATGGCCGGGCGCCGGAGCTGTCCCTCGACCGGCAGGAACGGCGAGCTGGCCGGGTTCACGATCAGCAGCGGCCGGCTCGGCAGCAGATCGGGGATATCGGTGTCCAGGACGAGGATATCGTAGTCGTCCGGGACGACCGAGCCCAACCGCCGGGGGATAATCCGGTCGAGCTGGACGTTGGGAAGAAGGCCGACCGCCTTCTCGAGAAAGAGGTTCCCGCGCGAGACGAGCAGCACCCGCGTCGACCGTGGCCGCTCGATCACCAGCCGGGCCCGGTCGTCGACCGCCAGCGCGTCGGCGTCGCTCAGGCGCACCTCCACCACCTGCGCAGCGTCGGGCAGGTCGTCGAAAGTCGTCTCCGCGATCCCCTCCGCGTCGAAGGAGAGCGGCCGGCCCTCGATCATCTGCTCGCCTGTCTGATCGTGAACGGCCAGCGTGACGCGCGTTTCGCCCGCGCCGGAGGTTCCGGCGTCGGCAAACTGCTGGACCCGCAGGAAGATCTGCTGCCGGCGCTGATTCTGGGGATCGGCTCGGGCGGACAGCGCGGTGATCGCGCGGTTCGTCGCCCCCTGCCCGACGAGGTGCCACTCGAGCGGAACGGGAGCCTCCATCAGGTCGGCCAGCAGGTCGACCGGTAGGTCCAGCGCGCCGTCGGTGAAGACCTCGATCCGGCCATGCGCGCGACTCCGGGCCAGCGCCGCGGCCAGCCGGAGCGCGTCGCCCAGATCGCCCGTCGCGTCGGTCGGGCCGGCCCGCTCCAGCGCACCCAGGAGGGCCGCCCGGTCGCCAGTCTCGGCGATGAGAACGGCTGGTCGGGCGCCGGCCAGGATCAGCGTGGCGGTCGAGCCCTCGGGCAGGGCGACGATCGCCGAGCGAGCCAGCTCCCGGGCGCGGGCAAACCGGCTCGGTCGCTCGTCGGTCGCGTTCATGCTCGCCGTGGCATCGAGGACGACGACGGCCGATACGCCCTCCTCGGCCAGCGCCTGAATGGCCGGCCGTCCCGCCGCGACGGCCAGGGCGAGCAACAACGCGGCCTGGAGAAAGAACAGCGGGGGGAAGCGCGGCCGTTGCCACGGCTGGTGGGCGGCCAGGTCCGGGAGCAGCCGCTCCCACAGATAGATGCTGCCGACCTCCCGGTTCAGCGGCTGAACCTTCAGCAGGTAGAAGACGACCAGGATCGGCAGGGTCAGCCCGAGCAACAAGCCGAGCGGAGCGAGCACGGTCATCGCGGCGTCCCGATCATCGAACGATGCCACCGCTGGCCAGGCGATCGAGGACCACCTGCGCCAGGGGCATCGTGGTGGGGAGCCGCTGATAGCGGATGCCCAGCCGAGCGCAGAGCGTCTCGATTGCCGCCAACCACTGGTGGAGCCGCTGGCGATAGCGGTCGAGCGCCGCGCGGTCGAGACGGACCTCCACTGCGCGCCCGGTCTCGCGGTCGACCAGACGCACCTCCTCGGCGGACGGCGGATCGAGCTCGGCCGGCGCGAGCACGTGAAGCACGACGACCTCGTGGCGATGGGCGAGCAGCCGGTGGATACCCGGCTCCCATGATGGGCTGAGCAGGTCAGAGATCAACAGCGCCAAGCCGGGCTCGGGCCGGCGCCGGGTGTACGCCGCGAGCGTGCTGGCCAGGTCGGTCGTCTCACCGGAGCCGGCCTCTCGACGCGGCTCCAACCGAGTCAGCGCGCTCAGCAACGCCGGCGCCCGCGAGCGCCCGCCGGCCGGCCGGAAGACGAGGTCCGCGCCCTGCGCCCGGTCGCCGTCCAGCGAGCCAAGGGCAACCTGGTCGAAGTCGGCCAGCCCGATATAGGCCAGCGCGGCGGCGACCTGGCGCGCGAAATGCAGCTTGTTTGGCTCACCGTAGTCCATCGACCGGCTGGCGTCGACGAGCACGTGGACGGCCAGCACCTGCTGGTCCTCGAACCGCTTGACGAACAGCCGGTCGGAGCGACCGTAGAGGTTCCAGTCGACCCGGCGAAGGGCGTCGCCGGGCACGTAGCCGCGGTACTCGACGAACTCGCGCGCGGCGCCGCCCGCGCGACTGCGACGCTCCCCGTGCAACACGGACGCCCGGCGCGATCGGCTGACCAGCGAGAGCTGGTCCAGTCGTGGCAGCAGCGCGGCGGGGATCATCGGGAGCTGTCCAGGGAGGAGAAGTAGTCGCGAACCAGCTCCTTGAGCGCCAGCGGGACGTAGCGCCCGGCCATCGCCTCGGTGGCGCGCTCTCGGTACTGGGTCAACACCTGGCTGTAGTCGACGATCGCTTCGCCGATCGGGCCTTCCTCGGTCTGCTGGCCAGCCATGATCTGCGGCTGCTCGAACTCACTGCTGGGAACCCGCACCTGGCGCGACCGGAAATCGCCGCTGTCGCTCTCGCCCCTGGCCCGGACCGAGCCGGTGCCGGCCGAAGAGCCGCCATTGCCGACGCCGTCACCCGGCTCACCACTCCCCGACCCCGTTGCCGACTCTCCGCGCTCCTCGGGCTCCCCACTCCCCAGCCCCTGGCCCGCGGCGCCGGCGGCGCCAGAGTCCGCGGAGCGCTGCCCAGATCGCGGGTTCTGGGCCTGACCGTCGCCGCGCTCGGCACGCCCGATCGCCTGGCGCGCGTCCTGGAGCGCCGCCAGCGCGCGCTCAAGCATCTCCTGGCGAGCGGCCTCCTGGCCGGCACGCTGAACCTCCTCGGCCGCCCGCCCCATCGCCGACTCCCCCTGCTCTTCGCCGAGGGTCGCCGACGCGTCGCGCAGCCGCTCGCTCAACGCCGGATCCAGGCGCGAGGTGGCGCCGGCGGCCCGCCGGAGCGCGTCGGCCAGGGCGCGCTGGTCTTCCGGGGCAAGCTGCGCGGCTTCCTGGCCGAGCCGCCGAAGCTCCTGGGCGGCGCCCCCGTAGTTGTGGCGATCGAGCATCTGCGCCGCCTCTCGACCCGCGGCGGCCTGGTCCAGCGCGTCGGCAAGCCGGGCCAGCGCCAGCTCGTGGTCGGCAGCGCTCACGTCGTCCTGGCGCGCCAGTGTCTGCTCGGCCTGAGAGAGCGAGGCGATCGCCCGATCCGGTGCGTCGCCCTCGCGCTGCAGCTCTCCGGCAGCCTGGGCGAGCGCCTGCGCCAGCGCCTCCCTCTCCTCGGCGGGCAGCTCCTCGTCAGCAGCAACCTCGTCGGCCAGCGCGCTCAGCCGGTCGGCCTCCGCCCGCGCGACGTCGGCCGCGCGTGACTGGCGTCCGCCGCTACCGGTCAGGTCGGGGAGCGTGATCAGCGCCAGGAGCAAGACGAACGACACGGCGAGCGCCAGCCCCTCGTGCCGGGACAGGCGTACCGGAAAGACCTCGAATGGCTCGAGCCGGCCAAGCCAAGCGATTGCGTCGGCGCGCTGGAGCGCGACGAGAAGGCCCCCGACACCCTTTCGCTCGGTCTCCAGCGCGGTGGCCACTCGCTCGGCGAGGCCGAGTCGAGCGTCGGCCTCCCGGGCCAGGCGCTCGGCCGGGATGCGCCGAAGCGCCGCGAGAAGCACTCCCACCGCCGCCAGAGCGACCGGCAACCCGAGCAGCCAGAACTGGCTGCCGACGATCGCCTGCCGCCAACCCTGGGCCAGGCCAGGCCACCGACCGAGCGACTGATTGAGGGCAAATCCCACCATGTCGAGGGCGACCCCCGCGGCGAAGCCGCGCACCGCCCAACCCGGCGCGGACTGGAGGGCGCGCGCCAGCCCGAACCCGGCGATGGTCTCGCGAACCTCCCCCTCCGCCGGCCGGTAAACCCGGGGCCGGCGATGGCCCGCTCTTGCCTGTCGTGAAGCGGTCAGATCACGCATACTCGCCTCATACGAATTGGCCGGTCGATGATCCGCTCAATCCGCTCCCTGAATCCGTTGACAGTTCCTCACGCCCCTTCAGGTCACCACTGCCGATGACAAAGGGCTGGTCCGGGCGGTCAACCGCCCGACCTGGCCGCCTGACCAGCACCCGCCGCAGCTCGTCGTAGGTCGTGCTCGTCGCCGCCCCGCTGGACCCCGCCCACTCCCCGTCCAGGAACGCCTCGCCGTGCGCCGGGGTGTAGGCATCGGCCACCGATTGCTTCGCCAGCAGGCCCCGCGGGTCGAAGTAGCGGTGGACGACGTTCACCCCGCTGAAGCCCGGCGCGTACTCCTGGACCACTCGCCCGATCCCGTCGTAGTACCGCCAGGTGTCCCGCCAGGCGGGAGTCGCTCCCCCGGTGTCCTGCCGCACCCGAATCTTGAGCCGGCTCGTCGTCCGCCCGTTGATCGTGCTGGGCAACGCGTACCCGTACTCGGTGGTCCGCCGGTAGCTCCCCGTCGGCCCGACCACCTGCGGCCCCTCCACCTTCGTCAGTCGCCCGTAGGTATCGTACGTGTAGTTCGTCACCCCGCCGTTGGGATCCGTGATCGTCAGCGGCTGGCCCCACTTTGCGTCGTAGGTCCGGCTCTCCGCCTGGTTCAGCGGGTTGGTGATCGTCTCCGGGAAGCTGTGGTACGTCGCCTCGTAGGTGATGGCCGTCTGCCGCGAGCCGGTCCCGGCCAGCGCCCCATCCCACGTGCCATACACATTGTACTCGGTCAGGCTGGTCACGTTCCCATACCCATCGTACCCGTACCGCTCGTCCACGCTCTCCATCGCGTCGCTGAGGTCGGGGTGCTTCCGATGCCGGCGCAGCGCCGTCCGGCGGCCCCGATAGGTCTGGTCGTCCCCGTTCTGGCCCGAGCCGATCGCCGTGTTCCAGTAATAGCTGCCATCGTAGCAGTGCGCCGTCGACCGCACCCACTCCCCGTCGGCGTACCCGCTGTCCGGGTTCCACTTGTACACATTCTCCAGCGCCAGCTTCCCGACGAAGTAGTGCGTGCTGTCCACGCTCGCGATGGACCAGCGGCGGGTGTGCCGCACCCACGCGCTGTCGGCGGCGGCCTGGTATTCCCAGATGTGCTGGACGTTCCCGTAGGCGTCATACGCGTACGCCGTCTTCCGACTGCCGCTCCCCTGGTACTGCCGCACCTCGTCCCGCCGCACGAAGTTGGCCCCGCTCTCGGCATCCCCCTGGGTGGTCACGTAGCTCCAGTCCGTCTCCTCCCGCGACGACGCCGCCCCCGCCCCCGCCTTCCACCGCTCCACCTTGTACCGCCGACTCTGGAGCACCTTCACCGCCGTGGCGTCCTTCCCGTTCACCGCGTCCCGCGTGTAGAACCAGCTCTTCTCGAAGTGCCCCGCCCCGTCGGT
>JACPQP010000462.1 GCA_016190465.1 Chloroflexota bacterium | reverse complement strand
CAGTCCCCCCTCCCCACGCGGAAGCTGCTCAGCGCCAGCTCGAAGGTCGGGGAGTGGCGGGCGAAGCGCTCCCGGGCCGCGGCGGCGTTGATGGTGTACACCTGGTCGCCGGCCACGAGCGTCACCTCAATCACCTGGGCGTCGTACTCGTACTTGCTGCCGAGGACATACACTCGGCGGGTGGCGGGAAGGCCGGCAACCGTCGTCGGCTCGGTCGAGAGCAGCGTGTAGCCCGGCATCGGCCGGCCGGCGGGGTCGCGATTCGCCGCCTGGACCTTCGGCTCGAGGCGGACGCTGATGCTGGGCGAGGCCCCCTTCCCCTCGATCGGCCCGGCCAGGATGACCCGCGCGACCGAGGTTCCCTCCTGGCGCGTCCAGTGGGCCGGGACGAGCAGGCTGAAGCCCTCGACCGAGTGGGTGTAGCGGATGACCGGCGTCGTCGCCTCCGTCGGGAACAGCCCGATCTCTTTGGCGATGTCACCCCCCAGGGCGACGGTCACCTGGCCCTTCTTCGCCCAGGGGACGTCCTCCTTCCACTCCTGGAAGACCACCCGCTGCGCCCGCAGCGCGTAGTGGTTGCCCATGTCCGCTACGGCCGAGGTCGGCAGGCCGTTCATCTGGATGGCGTCGCCGACCACCGCGAAGTACTTCTCCCGCATAGCCGGGCGGGCGTCGAGCAGCGCCAGGCGGCCCCGGACGATCACCGCCCAGCCCTTGCCGCGCTCGTCGATCGCGATCGGCCGCGGCGTCTGGCGGACGGTGCGCAGCCAGTCGTCGCGGCCGAGCCCGCTGAGCCGGTCGAAGACGTTGACGAAGTAGACGGCCCGGTCGTGGGGATTCCACTGGAAGACGACCCGCTGGAACGCCTGGACGACGAAGCCGTCCCAGGCGAAGCGCTGCGAGACCGGATAGCCGACCGCGTCCACGCCGCCGAAGCGCTGGAACGCCGTCCAGAAGGGGATGCCCCCGTCGTCGGTCACGGCAAAGCCGCCGCCCGATTTGCCGCCGGTCTGGGTGAAGAACCAGCCGCTCGGCAGCGCCCAGTCGGCCGGCGCGGGCGCCGCCGCCGCTGGCGCCGCCACCGCGAACTGCGCGAGGAACACAATGACCAGAACCGCCCTCACCCCAGGCCTCCACTCGGGAGTTCACCACAAAGGCACAAAGGACACGAAGACGTCGCCGGCCAGGCACCTGTCGACCAACTGCCTTGTGCCCTTTGTGCCTTCGTGGTGAGTCCGGTTCCGGGATCTCACCCTTTCGCGCCTTTCGCGTTCGTTTCGCGCCTTTCGTGGTCCGAACGCCTCTCCGTCGGGCCGATCGTGGTCGATATTACGCGCCGGAGTAGCTGCTGCGCGTTAGAGGCCCGTGAGACCGTGACCCATCACGCTGCTACGCCCCGTCCGGCGCGGCGACCGGCAGGGTGAAGGCGAAGGTCGTGGTCTGGCCAGGGCTGCTCGTGGCCCAGATGCGGCCGCCGTGCGCCTCGACCAGCCCCCGGGCGATGTAGAGCCCCAGGCCGACGCCGGCGGTGCGTCCGGCCTGGGCGCCACGGGTCCGGTAGAAGCGGGTGAAGAGGTGAGGGATCTCCTCCGGCGGGATGCCCGACCCCTGGTTCGTCACCGATACCTGGGCCTCGCCATCGCGGCGCTCCACCTCCACCTGGATCTCCGTATCGGGATAGCTGTACTTGGCGGCGTTGGTGAGGAGGTTGCTCAGCACCTGCTCGACGCGGCCGGGATCAGCCCAGATGGGGGCGATGTCGCCTCGTACCTCCACGCGCACCCGGTGACCGTCGATGATCGCCGCCGTGCGCCCCACCATCTCCCGCACCAGCGCCGGCAGGTCCACCCGCTGCCGCTCGATCTTCAGGCGCCGCGCTTCGATGCGCGACGCGTCGAGGAGGTCCGAGACCATCCGGTTCAGGTGTTCGGCACTGGCCCGGATCGCCGACATGGCGTGCTGCTCCTCGGGCGAGCGGCCACCCCTTCGACTGACCCGCTCGAGGAGCTGGGCGTAGCCGCTGATGACGGCGATCGGCGTGCGCAGGTCGTGCGCGACAACCGAGGTCCACTCCTCGCGCAGGCGCTCCAATTCCTTGATGGGGGTGATGTCCTCGAACACGATGATTGCCCCGATGGCGTCGCCCGCCGTAGCCTGGATTGGGCCCGCGCTCGCCAGGATGGGCACCTCCTGGCCATCCGGCCGGTGCAGGAGCAACTCCTCCCCCGTGAAGTGGCGACGCAGCGGGTGGATCGACTGAAGGTCCTCGAGAGAGAACGTCGTGCCATCGGCGTGGCGAATCTCCCCCACGTAACCGGCGAGGCCCGCGGTGCCCGGGATGGGGTGGCCGAAGAGTTCTTCGGCCCGTCGGTTGGCCACAATCCGCTCCCCGCCCGCACCCTCCAGCAGGATGATGCCGACCGGCGAGCGGTCGATGACCGTGCGCAGCCAGACCCGCTCGGAATCCAGTTGCTCGAGCAGGTGCTCGCGCTCGGCCTCCGCTCGCCGGCGCTCGACGATGTCGCGGACAAGCTGGTCGTGGACCCGGGCGTGCTCCACCGCCAGGGCGGCGTGCCGGGCCAGCACCTCGATCGCCCGCTGGTCCTCCTCGCTGAACTCCTCGGCTCCCACCTTGTTGGCGAGGTAGAGGTTTCCCATGCTCCGGCCGTGGTAGCTGATGGGCACTCCCAGGAAGCTGGTCATCGCGGGGTGGTGCGCCGGGAAGCCGGCGAAGGCGGCGTGCTGGCGGACATCGGGCACCCGGATCGGCTGCCCCTCGCGCGCCACCAGTCCCAGCGTTCCGACCGGCCGGGGATACGGGCCAATCACCGCGGCTTGCTCCTGGGAGATACCGCTGAAGACCCAGGGCTGGAACTTGCGCGAGGGGTCCGCGGCCCCCTCTCCCCCTACCCCTCTCCCACCAGGGGAGAGGGGCCAGCCCGCGACGATCCCGAGCGCGGCGTACTCCGCGCCCGCGATCAGGCGCGCCTGGTCCACGATCGCCTGGAGGATCGCCCGCACGTCGAAGGCGGGGAGGGGCTCCTCCCGGGCCGGAGGAGTGGGCTGAGGCCGCTGAAGGGCGGCCTGGAGATCGGCGGCGGCCACGATCGCCAGGGTATCGGAGATGGTCAGGCTGGCATGGCTGATGGCCTCGACCTGGCCGTGCAGTCGCCGCTGGGCCTCGCGCGCCTGGAGGCCGACGATCCCCACGGAGACGATGTCGGCCATCGTGCGGGCTGCCGTCAGCTCGTCAGGAGTGAAGTGGTGGGGCTGGGGATAGGTGTACCCCAACACCCCGACCATCTCGCCGCCAGCCAGCAGCGGGATGGCCAGGGCGCTGCGCGCCCCATCGTCGAGCGCCGCCGCACGGTCCGGCGGAGGCAGCGCCGACACGTCTTCGACCACCCGCACCTGCTGGGTGGCCGCCGCCCAGGCGGGCAGCAGAGATGCATCGAAGGATACCCGCTCGAGCCGCCGGACCAGGTCGGGGGGGAGGTTGCGGTGGCCGGCCAGCCGAAGCGCTCGGCGGGTCACGTCGGCGAAGCAGACGTAAGCGCTGCGCGCCAGTAGCGCCGCCACCACCTGGTCGGGGATAGCCAGGACCAGGTGGGCGAGCTGCCGATGTTCGGCCACCGCCCGGGCGACCCCGGCGATGGCCGCGCCGAACTGCTCACCGCGGGGAGAACTCCGGTGCTGCACCGCATACTCCAGAACGAGTTGAGGAGCGCAGCAAGAATCGCGCCAGAAGGGATCATCTAGCCGGCGCCATCCAGACCGTACAGGACGTAGCCGGGGCGGATCAGGTCGGCCTCGGCGACGTGCCGAAAGCCCGGGCGGTCGACGAGGGCGGCGCGGATGGCCCACTTGCTCAGGCTCTGCACCTTCTCCATCGTCTCCAGCGCGTCGAGCGAGAAGTAGCCGGCGCCGGTGATCTCGTCGCCATCGCAGGTCGGCTCGCCGGAGAGCGGCTCGAGGCGAAAGACGACGTAGACGTTCGTGCTGGGCGCGCCGACCGAGTTCCGGAGGCCGAGGACGTCGACCACGCGGGTGTGGACACCGGCCTCCTCGAAGACCTCGCGGACGACCGCCCGGTCGAACTCCTCGTCGTGCTCGACGTAGCCGCCCGGTATCTGCCACCAGCCCCGGCGCGGCTCCTGGCCGCGCCGGATGAGGAGCGCCCGGCCGTCGCGGATGACCACGCCGCCCACGCCGATGCTGAAGTCGCCAAAGTAGACGTACGGGCAGGCCGGGCAGGCGAGCCGGTCACGCCCACCCTCCGGGCGGGTCGTCAGCTCGCGGCCGCACTTCGGACAGTACTTCATCGCACAATGCTCCCCCAATCCGGCGAATCACATCACACGGCCTCGAAGAACGGGGATCTCACCACAAAGACACGAAGAGGTGCCCTTATGCCTTTGTGCTCCTTGCGCCTTTGTGGTGAACCCGCGTCCTCAGTAGGTCTCGGAAAGTTCACCTGCGTCTCGGGAAGGTCCAGGAAGGGCGGAGCCCGTCCTGGCGGGGTTTGGGGTGTCCCCAAAACCATCGTACGCTTCCTGATACCGACCGTGTCTCGGGTCTCCGCCGTGGCTCAGGCTCCCGCTGGAGCCGGCGCCTCCGCCAGTTGGACCGGAGCGTTGAGCGCGGCCGAGCGGAACGCGGCCGCGGTCAGCTCGATGCAATCGATCACTGTGGCGGCCGGCGAGTACAGCTCGGCGCGGCCCAGGATCGCGTCGACGAAGTTGCGGACGACCGCGACGTTTGGCTCCAGCGTCACCATCTCGGCGACGTGGGGACTTCCCAGCACCCGCTCGGTGACGCGCCCGTCCTGATAGGTCACCGTTCCCTGGTCGCCCCACACCTGCACCTGCTCGTGCCAGTAGGCCGCGTGGCCGATCATGTCGAACGTGGCGGTCACGCCGTTGCGGAACCGAACGATCAGGCCACTATTGATGTCGACCGGGGCGCCCAGGTTGTCCGTCCGGGCGTAGACCTCGACCGGGCGGTCGTCGATCAGGAACAGCAGCACGTTCACGATGTGGCTACCGGAGTCGTTCAGCTCGCCGCCACAGCTCATCGTCGGATCCTGCCGCCAGGTCCCCTTCGTGCCGCGGAGCCAGTTCTGGCTCAGCAGGGCGTTGGCGAAGTGGATCTGCCCCAGGCGGCCACTGGCGATCGCCTGACGCATGTAGCGGTAGGCGCCCATGCCCCGCCGTTGATAGCCGACGGCGAGCAATCGACCGGCTCGTGCCGCCTGGTCGACCAGCTCGCGGGCCTCGGCCGGCGTCGGCACGAACGGCTTCTCGACCAGCACGTTGCAGCCCGCTTCCAGCGCGTGGCTGGCCGGCTCGTAGTGCAGATTGTGGGGGGTGGCGATCAGCACGCCATCCAACCGCTCCTGGGCGAGCATCGCGCGGTGATTGTCGTACGCGGGCACCGCGCGCAGCGCCCGGAACCGCTCGCGCGTGCGGCCGATGCTCGCCTCGCTGACGTCGCTGAGCGCGGCGATCTCGACCTCGGGGATGCCAAGAAGCTCGCGGATGTGATAGTGCGCCATGCCGCCGCAACCAATGATGCCGATCCGGACGCTCGCCTGCTCTGTTGTCACCTGTTCCTCTCCTGATTTTATCCATCCCACCGGGAATGGGTGCGTCAATCCGCTCGCTATTGTAGCGGATTCGCGGTATCGCGTACAATCGAGACGTTCACGGTGCCGGAGGGCAAGGGACGGACCTCTCCCCCTACCCCCTCCCCGACGCGGGGAGGGGAAGCTCGCCTCCCCCTTGCCGCGTCGCCTCGGCTCTGGATGGGCGTGCTGGGGGAGGCCGCAAACCCCCTCCCCGCTTCGGGGAGGGGGGAAGGGGGGAGAGGTCCGTCAAAGCCCGGAGAGGAGGAACACGCTCGTGACACCCAATACCGACGCAGGCAACGACCGCCGCCGGGCCGAAGAGGCCGTTCGTGCGGCGACCGCCGCCTACCTGGAGGCTCGCGACGCGCTCGAAGCTGCCGAGCTGGACCTGCGCCTCGGCCTGGTCGGCTCCGGCCACCTTCAGCCGGCTCAGGAGCGCGTGGAGGCCGCCTACGCCGCGCTTCAGGCCGCGGCGGAGGCCCGCGACCAGGTGATCGCCCGGCTTGTCCCGGCGGGCGGGGCCGGCGATGCCGGTGGGACAGCCGCCGGGAGCGAAGCGGGGACGCCCGGTGGGGAGACCGGCGCCCGCGATCACCCCGCATCGGTGCCCCTCATCCGCCGCGACCGGCTGGGCTACGTCATCGGCCCGGACGTGGCCCCGGCCCTCGTCGTCGATCCGGGCGCGACGGTGGCGCTGGAGACCGAGGACGCGCTGAGCGGCCGGATCCGGACGGCCAGGGACCAGCAATCGGAGCGCCTGGCCCGGTTCCACGCCGAGCGCGACGCCGGGGTGATCGGGCCGAACCCGGTCACCGGCCCGATCTTCGTCCGCGGGGCCGAGCCCGGTGACACGCTGGTGGTGCGGATCGATCACATCGACCTCGACGATCAGGGGGTGACGCGCTTCCGCAAGGCGCTGAGCCCGCTCGGCGACCTCTTCGCCGCGGATCGGATCAAGATCGTCCGCGTCGCCGACGGTCTGGTCCACTGGAGCGAGCGCCTGCGCTTCCCGGCCCGCCCGATGGTCGGCGTCATCGGCACCGCGCCGGCGCTGGAGGCGCTGAGCAGCGGTCGGCCGGGATCGCACGGCGGCAACATGGACTGCCCCGAGATCGCCCCCGGCGCGACGGTGTACTTGCCGGTGGCGGTACCGGGCGGGCTGCTCTTCGTCGGCGACTGCCACGCAGCGATGGGCGACGCCGAGATCGGCAACACGGCCATCGAGGCGCGGGCGACGGTGACACTGACGGTCGGGCTTCAGAAGGGGCGACCGGCCGGCTTCCACTGGCCGCGGGTCGAGACGCCGGAGGCGATCGTCGTCGTCGCGGCGGGCAATCCCCTGGATCGGACTCTCCAGGCCGCCTTCCGCGACCTGATCCTCTGGATGGAGGCCGACTACGGCTGGGACCGCGCCGAAGCCTACCTGCTGGCCACCCAGGTCGCCGACGGCCGGATCGGCAACTCGGAGACGATCCGGGCGGTGATGCCGAAGCGGTACCTGATCGACCGCCTTCCTCCGTGACAACTGTGAAGCGAACCCCTTTGCCCGCCTGGCTCGCCGCAGTCGTCCCGGCGGCTCTGGCCGGAGCGGCGGTGGCCCGTTGGGTGCAGGCGCCGCCCTACGACGATCCGTACATCACGTTCCGCTACGCGGCGAATCTGCGGGACGGGCGGGGGCTGGTCTTCAACCCCGGCGAGCCGGTCCTCTCGACGACGACCCCGCTTTTCGCATTGCTCCTGGGGGCGCTGGGCGCGTTGCTTCCGTCCGTCGATCTGGCGACGCTGGGATACTGGCTGAGCCTGGTGGCGCTGATCGCGGCCGGCATCTTCGCCAGCGCTATCTGCTGGCGCGAGGGAGAGCGGGCAGCCGCACTCCTCGCCCCCTTCGCCGTGATGCTCTCGCCTTCCCTGGTGCAGAGTGTCGGCCAGGAAACGAGCCTGCTGCTGGCCACCGGCTTCGCCGGCCTCTCCTTCTGGCGCCAGCGGCGGCTCGTCCTGGCGGCCCTGGCGCTCGGAGCGCTCGCCCTCACCCGACCGGATGGCATACTGCTCGGGGCGATTCTCCTGGCAGCGGAGGCGCAGCAGTATCGGAAACTACCCGTTCGGGCGGTCTCCCTCTTCGTGCTGACCGTGGCGCCCTGGTATCTGTACGCGTGGGTGACCTACGGCTCTCCTCTGCCGTTCTCTCTCGCCGCCAAGACGGCCCAGGCGCAGACCGGCTGGTGGATGGCCACGGGGCCGGCCCTGGTCGGGTGGCTTCGGTGGGCAGCCGGCCTGAACCCGCTGGCCGCGGTGCTCGGTCTGGTAGGTGTGGTTTACGCGGCTGGGCGCGCCCGCTGGGTACTCCTCCTCCTGGCCTGGCCGGTGGCGCAGCTCGCCGGCTACACCTTCCTCGGGGTGGCCTTCTACCACTGGTACGCCGCACCACTGCACGCCGTGCTCGGCCTGTTCGCGGCGCTGGGCGTGGGCACCATCGTTCGTTTGGTCTGGCGTCTGGCCCGACGATGGTGGCAGCGGTCGCAGCCTGTCGCGGCGATGGTTTACCTGCTTGCCGCCCTCACGCTGGTGGTCCCGTCCGCACAGTACACGCAGAGTTACGGGCGGGATGTGCCGGACGCGAAAATGCGCCAGTACGAGGAGATCGGGAGCTGGCTGCGCGAACGCACCGACCCGCACAGCCTGGTGGGCGCGCTGGAGGTGGGGCGACTGGGCTACTTCAGCCAGCGGCCGATGTTCGACTTCGTGGGGTTGGTCAAGCCCGCGGTGGTCCCGCATCTCCGGGAGAAAGACCTCGTCTGGAGCATCAAGAGCTATCGGCCCGATTACCTGGTCGCCATTCCTTCTGACCGGTGGCTTCGGGAAGATGACTGGTTTCGGGCGACCTACGCTCCCCTGCGGCGGTTTGTCGACCCGCGGCTTCACGAGGGGCAGCCGACGACGGTGTTCGTCCGGACCGTCGGTGATCCCCCGGTCCAGCACCCGGTTCGGACCCTGACGCACCGCTTCGACGACCGGATCGAGCTGGTCGCCTACGGCCTCGAGGTCCTGGCCACCGAGCGAGATGACACCATCGTGCTGGCCTTGCGCTGGCGGGCCCTCCAGCCGATTGACCGCGACCTCACGGTCTCCGTTCACGCCCTTGACGCAATGGGCCGCCTGGTCGGCCAGGCCGATGGCCAGCCACTCGCGGGCCAGTGGCCCACCTCGCGCTGGCGGCCGGGCGAGACCATCCTGGACCCGCGCGAGATCAGCATGCCGTCGTCGGCCGTGGTCACCCACCTGTCGGTCGGTTGGTATTTGCTGGAGACGATGCAGCGCCTGCCCGGAGTTGATGCCTCGGGGCGGCCGGCGGAGTCGGCGCTGATCGATCTCGGGCCCGGTCGCTGAGGCAGGGCCGCCGTGAAGATCAGGGGGACTTCGCCGCTTTGCGTTCGAACGGCGGCTGGGGTAACATGGCACCACGGCTACTTCGCAACCGGCCCTCCTCGAGTCCGAGACCAGTTACCGCACTGGAGACGAAACGTGCGAGTAGGGGTCACCGTGGAGAGGTCAAAGATGCCGCCGGACGCGGAATCGGCCGCGGAAGCTGACGTGCCACGCCCGTCTCCGCGCTCGGTCGACGTCCTCGGCGTCCGCGTCGACGACGTGACGATGGACGAGGCGCTGGCGCTGGCCCGAGCCTGGCTGCGAGCCGGCCGGGGCTGGCACGTCGTCACCCCGAACGCCGAGTTTGTGATGGCCGCCCAGGAGGACCCGGAGTTTCGCGCCATCCTCAACCGGGCCCACCTGGCGATCCCCGATGGCGCTGGCCTGTTGCTGGCTGGGCGGCTGCTCGGCACGCCGCTGCGCGAGCAGGTGACCGGCACCGACCTCACCACCAGTCTGGTCGCGCTCGCCGCCGCGGAGGGGTACCGGGTCTTCCTGCTCGGCGCCGCGCCAGGCGTGGCCGAGACGACGGCGAGCAGTCTGCGGCGCCGGTTCCCCGGCCTCACCGTCGCCGGCACGTTCGCCGGCTCGCCCCGGCCCGCGGGCGAGGCCGAGATCCGCGCCGCGCTCGCCGCCGCCGCGCCAATCGACATCCTGTTCGTCGCCTTCGGCGCGCCCGTCCAGGAGAAGTGGATCGCCCACCGCCTGCCGACATTGGACGTGGGGCTGGCGATGGGGGTGGGCGGCGTCTTCGACTTCCTGTCCGGGCAGGTGCCGCGCGCGCCGGCCTGGTTACGCGGCCTGGGGCTCGACTGGCTCTTCCGGCTGATCGTCCAGCCGTGGCGCTGGCGACGCCAGCTCGCGTTGCCACGATTCGTCGTCGACGTTGCCGGCGCCGCCGTGCGCCGCCGGTTGGGCCTCAGCAAGGGATCCTAGCGAGCTTCACGCCAGGCTCGCCCGGTCCGGCAGGAGCGCCATCTTGCCGGTGCCATGGGGGTGCGCTGCGCGCTCCCCTTCCGTGCAGCGATCGGCAATCGGCTTTCAGCGGTCAGCCGGGGTCGCGGTGGTCCGGTTGTGGAGCCACCACCGACCGTGTGACCGCTTGGGAACCGTCGCTACGTACCTCGTGGAGCGCGACGGACCTCGACCTCGTCGGACGGGAACCGCTCGTCGAAGGAGTAGATCGTCCTGACACCGGCCGACCGGGCTGCCGACCATACCAGCGCGTCGGCAAAGGACACCCGACCGGACGGGCGACACAGCAGGAGCGCCTGGATGACCGTGGCCTTGTCGAGACCCGAAACGGTGATATTCTCCTTCTGGATGAAGCCAATCAGGTGGTCTACCACCACCTGCCGTGGCACGCGATATACTGAGGTGAGCACGTAGGCCGTCTCAGCCAGCACGACATCGGTCACCAGGAGGTCGCTCTCGCCGTCGAGGATGCGGGCGGCCTGATCTGCCAGAGACGGAGGGTCGCCCGTCAGATAGCGGACCACCACGCTGGTATCGATATGCGCACTCACGATCCGTCACCCTGGCCCTGAACCTTGTTCTGGACGGCAGTCTGCCACGCGTACTCCCGGGCCCGATGCCATTCCTCGCCTGGAGGTACACGCAACTCGACGTGCTCGGCGAAAACGCCTTTCAGAGACCTGCGGTGCTCGGGAGGGACGAAGTAGACTTCGACGTGGTCATCGACAAGGCGCTGGATCGCCAGCCATCCGGGTCTCACTCCCAGTCGATCGCGGATCTCCTTGGCAATGACCACTTGCCCTTTTGGTCCTACTCGGTGGGCCATAGTATAATCTCCTCCAGTCTGGTACAACTCAATGATACCACGTGCGTGTGGAAGCGGGGTACTACCGGAACCCGCGACACCACAGCGATCCGCGAAAGCGCGGCGAAGTAACAGGCAGACGGAGGTACAGAAGATGACCAGCCAGGATACAACGGCGACCTTTGTCTTCGTGGGGACCTACACCCGGAGCGACCCTCGCGCGGCTCGTGGGGCGGAAGGGATCTATGTCTATCGGTTGGACCCTTCCACCGGCGCCTTGACCCACGCCCACACGATGGCAGGCGTGGTGAACCCGTCGTTCGTGGCGCTGGATCCGCGCCATCGCTGCCTCTACGCGGTGAACGAAGTGCAGGACATCGACGGGCGCACCAGCGGGGCGGCCAGCGCGTTCCACATCGACCCGGCGACCGGGGCGCTGTCCTTCCTCAATCGTCAGTCCTCGGGGGGAACCGGCCCCTGCCACCTCAGCGTGGATCAGACCGGGAGATACGTGCTGGTGGCGAACTACTCCGGCGGGAGCGTGGCTATGCTGCCGATCGAGGACGGCGGGCGGTTGGGGCCGGCCAGCGACTTCGTCCAGCACGTGGGGTCCAGCGTGAACCCGCGGCGCCAGGAGGGGCCGCACGCCCACTCGATCAACCTCGACCCCACCAACCGCTTCGCGCTGGTCGCCGACCTGGGGCTCGACCGGGTCCTGGTGTACCGGCTGGACCTGGAGCGGGGAAAGCTGGTGCCCAACGACGTGCCCTGGGCGCCGGTGCACCCGGGGGCCGGGCCACGTCACCTCGACTTCCACCCGAACGGCCGCTTCGTCTACGTCATCAACGAGCTGGACTCGACGATGACCACGTTCGCGTGGGATGGGGAGCGCGGCACGCTCCGGGAGATCCAGAACCTCTCGACCCTGCCGCCGGGTTTCGCCGGCACGAGCTACTGCGCGGACGTGCACGTCGCCCCGTCCGGCCGGTTCGTGTACGGGTCCAACCGCGGGGATGACAGCATCGCCATCTTCGCCGTCGACGCCGAGACCGGCCAGCTCACCCCGGTCGGGCACGAATCGACCCGAGGGAAGACCCCGCGCAACTTCGCCCTCGACCCCGCGGGGACCCTCCTGTTGGCGGCCAACCAGGACACCGACACCATCGTCACCTTCCGAATCGATCCGGAGACCGGGAAGCCCACGCCGACGGGGCAGGTGGCCAGCGTGCCGATGCCGGTGTGTCTGAAGTTCGCCCATCCTTCCCCGTGATGCAACGGGCTGGCGGGCGCGCGCGTCATACCAAGT
>JACPQP010000051.1 GCA_016190465.1 Chloroflexota bacterium | reverse complement strand
GGTGAGGGCCTCGAGGGGGGAGGGCCGTCCTGGAGGAGACGCACGGTGAGGGGTCTCCCCCACCCTCGCATGGTGATGGGTTCTTGAAGTAGGAAGGGGAAAGAGGATGGCTGGGACGCTCAATAAAGTTTTGATCATCGGGCACGTGGGGCGCGATCCGGAGATGCGCTACCTGCCCAATGGCACCCCGGTCACGTCGTTTTCCGTCGCGACGAACCGAGCGTGGACAACACCGGAAAATGAACGCCGTGAGGAGACGGAGTGGCATAACATCGTCGCCTGGAACAAGCTGGCCGAGCAGTGCGGCCAGTACATCACCAAGGGCCGCAAGGTCTACATCGAGGGCCGGTTGCGGACGCGCTCCTGGGAGAAAGAAGGACAGAAGCACTCCCGCACCGAGGTCGTCGCGTACACGATGCTCCTGCTGGACAGCCGTCCGCGCAGCGCGGCCGGCGGTGACGAATCAGCGGCCGAGCACGAGGATGAGCTCAGCCCCGACGACATTCCCTTTTAGCTAGTAAGGAGGCCTCATTGGTCAGAGAGAACAACCCGAGTCCAGCGCCTGGCGATCCGCCGGCCGGTCCCGCCGCGCCCGCGGCCGGCCCCGGGTTCGGCCCACGTGGTCGCGGTCGACCGCGCGGCCGGTATGCGCCGCGGCGCAAGGTCTGCGCCTTCTGCGCCGACAAGGTCGACGACATCGACTACAAGGACGTCGGCCGGTTGCGGCGCTTCATCTCCGATCGTGGGAAGATCGAGCCGCGACGGAAGACGGGGACGTGCGCCCGCCACCAGCGCATTCTGACGCTGGCGATCAAGCGGGCTCGCCACCTCGCGCTGCTGCCCTTCACCGCCGAGCACATCCGGGAGATGGGTGGCCTTCCACCGATTGGCCCGGCCCAAGCCCCGGTCCCCACTCAGCCCGCCACGGTAGCTCCGGCCGCTCCGCCAGAGCCGGCCGAAGCAGCCGCCGAGCGTAGCTCATCGCCGGGCTGATGAAGCGTTCAAAGCGGCACGCGCTGGCGGCGCAGGCGGCCGAGAAGCCACGCCCGACACCGCGCCAGTTGTCGAAGCGCGCCCGCGAGCAGCGGTTGCGGCGGTTGATCCTCTCGTTCGTCTCCGCCGCGCTGGCGCTCGTCGTGCTGGTGCTGGCGTACGGGTACTGGCGCGAGGTGCTGCGCAAGGGCAGTGAGCCCATCGTCGAAGTCGGCGGCCGGCCGATCGAGACCGAATTGTACGCCCGCTACTTCGCGTTTCAGCAGATGGTCGTCAACCAGCAACTGGCCAGCCTCTCCCAACTTGCCGCTGCAGCGGGCTCGGCAAACCCATCGGCTGGCTACCAGCAGCAGATCCAGTTGCTCCAGCAGCGCCAGCGTAGCCTGGAGAACGAGGCGCTCAGTCAGCTCGTCGAGGCGTTCATCGTTCACCAGGAGACGGAACGGCGTGAGATCCCGCTGACCGACGAGGAGATCGACGCTCAACGGGTCGAGCTCGCTCGGCAGCTTCGCGAAGGCCCGTTCCCGTTCCTGAATCAACTGGGCCCGAGCCAACCGGTCACGGGCACGCAGAGCATCGCCAGTCCGACGCCCGTACTGACCGTGGACATTGCCCAGGCCGAGTTGCAGCAGGTGATCGCTCGCTCTGGCCAGGCGTTGACCGAGGAGCAGGTCCGCGAGCTGGTCCTGGAGCCCCGGGTCCTCCGGAAGAAGCTCGAGGAGACGATCGGGGCCGACGTGGCGCCCAGCGCCGAGCAGGTGCACGCGCGCCATATCCTGGTCGAAGACGAGCAACAGGCGAGGGACGCCAGGCAACGGATCGAAGGGGGCGAAGACTTCGTGAAACTGGCGCAGGAGCTCTCCAAGGACTCGGGGAGCAAGGAGAAGGGCGGCGACCTTGGCTGGTTCGGCCGAGGCCAGATGGTGACAGAGTTCGAGGAGGCGGCGTTTGGCGGGACACCCGGCCGGGTGTTGGAGCCGGTCAAGACCTCGTTCGGCTATCACCTGATCGAGGTGATCGAGCGCGACGCCAACCGGCCGCTTGGCGACGAACAACTGGCCCAGGCCCGGCTGAAGCGTTTCAACGACTGGCTGAACGGCGAGCGGGCGAAGGCCATCTACCACATCTCCAACGATAAGCTCGAGTGGGCTCGCCGCTTCGTCAATCAGTTGCGCGCCACATGAGGTAACCATGGGAATCCTGGCCGACCCCCCTCTCCCGCAGCGCAGGGGAGGGGATGGGGATGAGGGCGTCACCCCTCTCCCACAGCGCGGGAGAGGGGACGGGGGTGAGGGCGCCCCGGCGCCTGGACGGAGTCGGCACATGCGCTGTCGCGACCGCGTGCTCGAGTTGGGCCGGCGCACGCTGGTGATGGGCATCGTCAACGTGACGCCGGACTCCTTCTCAGGCGATGGTTTTGGGTCGGACATCGCGCGCGCCGTTCGCCACGGCCAACAGCTCGTCGCCGATGGCGCCGACCTCCTCGACGTTGGCGGGGAGTCGACTCGCCCCGGCGCGGCCCCCGTTTCCGTCGAGGAAGAGCTGCGCCGAGTGGTGCCGGTGGTCGAGCAGCTCGTGGCGTTGGTCGCGGTTCCGATCTCGGTCGACACCCGAAAGCCAGCGGTAGCCCGCGCGGCGCTCGGCGCCGGTGCGCACCTCGTGAACGATGTGGGTGGCTTCCAGCGGCAGCCGGAGATCCCCGCTCTTGCCGCTGCGGCCGGCGCCGCGGCGGTGGCGATGCACATGCGGGGTAGCCCGGAAACGATGCAACGGGACGTCTGGTACGAGGACGTCATTGCCGAGGTCGTCGACTACCTGGCGCGCAGCCGCGAGATCGGTCTGGCGGCGGGCCTGGCCCGCGATCAGATCGTCCTCGATCCCGGCATCGGCTTCGGCAAGACGCTCGACCACAACCTCACCATCCTGCGGAACCTGCACGCGTTTCGTGCGCTCGGTCAGCCGCTCCTGGTGGGCACGTCGCGAAAGAGCTTCATCGGGCATCTGACCGGCCGGCCGGTCCAGGATCGGGTTTTCGGGACGGCGGCGACGGTTGCGCTGGCGGTCGCTCAGGGGGCAGACATCGTCCGCGTTCACGACGTGGCGGCGATGGCCCAGGTCGTCCGGGTCAGCGATGCCATCGTCCGTGGCTGCGAACGTGAGCATTTGGCACAACTGAACACCGATGAGCACAGATGAGTAGTCAGCGATCGGCAACAGGACTGACGGCGGTGACCGATCGACGGGGTGCCCCCGAGCCAGTGGTGGCGTTTATTGGCCTGGGCTCGAACCTCGAAGATCGCGAGCGGCAGATTCGCTCGGCGATTGCTGCGCTCGCTCGCCTGCCCGGAGTGGGGCTGGTGCGCACCTCGTCGATCTACGAGAGCAAGCCCTGGGGCTTCGCTGACCAGCCGAACTTCCTCAATGCCGCCGTGCAGATCGAGACGACGCTCGGCCCGGTCCAGTTGCTGATCGCGCTGAAATGGATCGAGTGGCGCGAGGGGCGACGGTTGGGCCGGAGGTGGGGTCCTCGCCTCATCGATCTCGACATCCTGCTGTACGCCAATCGCCGGTTCCAGCGACCCGGATTGGTGATCCCCCACGCCCAACTCCACGAGCGGGCGTTTGCGCTGGTTCCCCTGCGTGAGCTGTGGCCCGATTACCATACGCCCGATGGTCGGTCAGTCGACGAGCTACTCAGCAGGCTGGGAGAGGAGCTGGCAGTCTGGTCCAGCCCTTGACCGGCCCGGGAGCCTGCGCTAGAATTCGGACAGAAGCCAGTGCGCTCGCCCGGTCAATTGGCCCGATGGTCAGCCCGACGGTCAGGAAGTGCGGTGAGGAGGTGCGGGAAGTGGCCGGACAGGAAGAGTTGAGGGCGGAGATCGCGGCATGCACGCAGTGCTCGCTGGCCAGGGGGCGCGTGAAGACCGTCCCCGGCGAGGGGCCGGCCAACGCCCGGATCATGTTC
>JACPQP010000478.1 GCA_016190465.1 Chloroflexota bacterium | reverse complement strand
CCGCATCGGCATCGTCCCAGATCCGCGGGAACTGGAGACGGTCAACAGCCAGCTCACGCGCCTGCTGGTGGGCACCGGGACCTACTACTACCTGGTACAGGTCGCCACGGCGGTACTGCTGGTCCTGGCGGCGAACACGGCCTTCAACGGCTTCCCGAGGCTGGCGAGCATTCTGGCTCGGGATCGGTATATGCCGCGAACCTTCCAGTTCCGCGGCGAGCGCCTGGCGTACACGGCGGGCATCGTCCTCCTGTCGCTGGTGGCGAGCGCCCTCATCGTGATCTACCAGGGCAGCGTCACCGGGCTGATCCCGCTCTACACGGTCGGCGTGTTCATCGCCTTCACCCTGAGCCAGGCCGGTCTGGTCCGCCGCTGGATTCGACTGCGTACCCAGGGGCCAGGCTGGCGCCTGGGGGTGGCCGTGAACGGTCTCGGCACGTTGGTGACGGGCACCGTCGCCATCGTCGTCGGCGTGTCGAAGTTCACGCTCGGCGCCTGGATGGTGCTGGTGCTCATCCCCATCCTTGTCCTGATGATGTGGTCGATCTCGCGCCACTACGTGGCGCTCGCCCGGGCCACCCGACCCGAAACGCCGCTCAGCCCGGAGATGATCCACACCCGGGTGATCGTGCCGATCGCTAGCCTCAACGTGCCGGCTCGGCAGGCGCTCGCGTTCGCGCAGGCGATCGCCCGGGGCGACCGCGACGTGGTGGCGGTTCACGTCACCGACGATGCGGCCGAGGCGGCCGCGCTGCAACAGCAGTGGGAACAGGCGGGGTACACCAACCCGCTCGTCATCATCGAATCGCCCTATCGCTCGCTGGCGGGGCCGCTGCTGGCATATGTCGACGCGCTAAAGGCGGATCACCCGTCCGACACGATCGCCGTGATCCTGCCGGAGTACGTGCCCTCGCACTGGTGGGAACACTTCCTCCACAACCAGACCGCCCTCCGGCTGAAGGCGGCGCTGCTCTTCGTCCCGGGCGTCATCGTCGCCAGTGTGCCGTACCACGTGGGCCGCCTCGATGAGACACGGGGACACGGGGACGCGGAGACGCGGTGAGGGGGCGACACGGGGACGGGGCGTGGGTTTGGACCACGAAAGCACCAAACGAGCGAGAGACGCGAGGTGAACTTCGCGCCCCGTCGCCGATAAGTGGGTTGCGGAAAGTCCCTTAACGGCTCCGGGAAGGTCCAGGAAGGGCCGCAGCCCGTCCTGGCGGGGGTTTGGGGTGTCCCCAAAACCATCAAAAACTTTCTGATACCTACATATCAGGGTGCGGTGGACGGGAGAGGCTCCAGGGCGATCCGGTCGCCCTCGACCGTGCCGGTACGGTCGAACGTGCCGGCCGGGAGCTCGAGCACGTAGCGGGCGCCGAAGACGATGGGCCCGAGCCGCCACGGTCGCATAGTGGGGACGAGGCGGCGAACCACTCCGTCTCGGCCCACATAGGCTACGTCGATGCTGAGGTGCATCAACCAGGTGTGCACGCCGTTGCACGGGTCGATGACGAGCCCATCGGCCTGGCTCCAATCGCGCCGCCCCAGGAGGCCACGGCTGCGTGCCAGGAACGACTGGGCCACTTCGGCCTGCTCGGCCAGGCCGGTTCCCCTGGTCTGATTCACGATCCGCACTCGCCGCATCGTCATCCTGGCTGCCGATCCTCTCTTCGCACCTGGCGTAGCTGGGAGTGAACACTTGACACTTCGATTATAGCATAGGACCCTGTGGAGCAAGGAGCTACCTCGGCCCTGGCGGTCGGCGGCCAGAGCTAACGGGTTGACTTCCGTGCATAAATGGCCGAGCTACGCAATACCGCCATCCGTGGGCTGGCGAGGTGGCCGCCACGAGTGGCGCCAGACTGGCGCCGGCAAGGGCGATGCTGCACATGGCCAGGCAGCTCGGCCGGTGCTATGCACGGATCTCAGCCAACGAGCCGTTGACAGGTCGGACATGCTCGGCTAGAATGCCGACCAGGCGTGGGGATCGAGGATGGGGGAGGGGCGGGACACCGGACGCGCCCCGGATGATTTCTGAGGATATAGTCGAGTAAGATAATCGGCTTCCTCAGCAATTGCGAGCGACGCCAACCAGCAGGAGGAGTCCGCTATTGAACAGAGGGTTCACGTTATGGTTCACCGGCCTGTCGGGGGCCGGCAAGTCTACCCTGGCCAGCCGCGTCGCCGCCACCTTGCGTGACCGTGGGCGCCGGATCGAGGTGCTCGACGGCGACATCGTCCGCACGAACCTGTCGAAGGGGCTCGGGTTCAGCAAGGAGGACCGCGACACGAACATCCGGCGCATCGCCTTTGTCGCGCACCTGCTGTCCCGCAACGGGGCCGTGGCGATCACCGCGGCCATCTCGCCCTATCGCGCCATCCGGGAGGAGGCCCGCGCGCTGATCGGCGATTTCGTCGAGGTGTACGTCTCCTGCTCGT
>JACPQP010000458.1 GCA_016190465.1 Chloroflexota bacterium | reverse complement strand
GCTGAGCACTGAGCACTGAGTGCTCAGTACTCAGCACTCGTCACTCGTCACTCGGTGCTCAGTCTTCCGGTAGCGTGAGCACCTGTGGCCCACCACTGGAGACGGCAACCGTGTGCTCAAAATGCGCCGAGAGGCTGCCGTCGGCGGTCACCACCGTCCACTTGTCCGGACAGACCTTTGTCTGCCAGGTGCCCAGGTTGACCATCGGCTCGATGGCCAGCACCATCCCGGGGCGAAGCACGGGGCCTTTGCCCGGCGGCCCATAGTTCGGGATTTGCGGCTCCTCGTGCATCGCTCGCCCGATGCCGTGACCGACGTACTCGCGTACCACCGAGAACCCCTGCACCAACACGTAGTCTTCGATCGCGGCCCCGATATCCGTGAGCCGCCCACCCACCCGCACCCGATTGATCCCCTGGCGCAGCGCCTCCTGCGTGACGTCGAGCAGGCGCTGGGCATCCAGGTTGATGGCTCCGACGCCGACGGTGATCGCTGAATCGGCATAGAGGCCCCGGGCCACCGCGCCAAAGTCCAGGGAAACGATGTCGCCCTCCCGCAAAATGCGTGTTGCCGAGGGTATCCCGTGAACCACTTCCTCGTTGATCGAGGCGCAGATCGAGCCGGGAAAGCCACGGTAGCCAAGGAAAGCGGGTTGTCCACCCAGTCGACTGACCGTCTCGTAAGCGATCCGGTCCAACTCGAGCGTCGTCACTCCCGGAGCCGCCACCTCGCGGAGCGCCCGGAGGGTCGCGACGACGATGCGGCCGACCTCGCGCATCTGACGGATCTCGTTTGGCGATTTCAGCGTGATCGGCATGGCGTTGCGAGATTCACCCTCTCGGCGTGGCCGGTTTTCGCGCGGCACCGCCCAGCGACCGCTTTGCGCTCCCCGAGTGACCGTCAAGGGTCATCGGGTTCACCAGTCGCCGTTGGTTCAGGGCCCGCAGAATCTCGTCGGTGACTGCATTGACCTCCTGATCGCCGTTGATGTCCACGAGAAAGCCTGCCTGTCGATAGAAGCTGACCAGCGGGTCGGTCCGTTCGAAGTACACCTGAAGGCGCCGCCGCACCACCTCGGGGGTGTCATCGGTCCGCTGGTACAACTCGCCGCGACAGGCACCACATGTGCCGGCTGCATCAGGCGGCCCCGCCCGGAGTTGATAGACCGCACCGCATTGTCGGCAGGTCCACCGCTGGCTCAGACGTCGGACCAGCTCGTCGCTCGGCACCGAGAGACGAAGCACGATATTCACCCGTTTCCCCAGCTCGGTAAGTAGAGCGCTCAACCCCCGAGCCTGCTCGACTGTCCGCGGGAACCCGTCCAGCAGCACACCTCGTCGGCTGGCTGATCGCTCCAGTTGCTCCCGCACCAGTCCAATGGTGATCTCGTCCGGCACCAGCTCACCTCGTTCCAGGTACGGCTGCGCCAGGCGACCAAGACGGGTCTGGTTGGCCACCGCTTCGCGAAACAGGTCGCCCGTGGCGACGTGCGGGATGCCAAGCTGCTTACTCAAGGCCTGCGCCTGGGTCCCCTTCCCCGCGCCGGGGGGGCCCAGCAGGACGACGAACATCCTCGTTCCTCACCTCACTACTTGATGAAGCCCTCGTAGTTACGCATCAGCAACTGCGCTTCCAGTTGCTTCATCGTGTCCAGAACCACGCCGACCACGATCAGGAGCCCCGTGCTGCTCAGCACGAGCGCCGTGCTGACGCCCTGCACAAGGAAAGGAACAACGGCGACCACGCCAAGGAAGAGCGCGCCGAGCCAGGTGATGCGGAAAAGCACCCCGTTCAAGTACTCACCGGTCGGCCGACCAGGACGGATCCCCGGGATGAACCCGCCGTACTTCTGCAAGTTCTCGGAAATGTTCTGCTGCTGGTAGATGACCATGGTGTAGAAGAACGTGAAGAAAACGACCAGCAGGAAGTAGAGCAGCCAGTACAGCGGCGAGGACGTCCCGAAGTATCGGATCACAAACTGGGCCACCGCACCGATCGTCCCCCCGCTCGACTGGAAGTAGCTGGCGATCGTCCCTGGAAACAACATGATCGACATCGCGAAGATCAACGGAATCATCCCCGCCGAGTTCACCTTGAGGGGGATGTGGGTGGTCGTGCTCTGGCGAACCCGCCCGCCCCGGACCATCTGACGCGAGTAGTGCACCGGGATGCGCCGCTGCGCCTCTTGAACCACCACGATCGCCGCGACGATGAGCACGCCGATGGCCACGAACATCAGCGGGACGAGCAGGTTCGTCGTCACCAACAGTTGACCGACCATGCTGGGCAGGCGGGCCACGATGCCGGCAAAGATGATGATCGACACTCCGTTGCCGATCCCGTTCTCGGTGATCAGCTCGCCCAGCCACACCAGAAGGATCGTGCCCGCCGTCATCGAGATCACGATCGCCAGCGTCGGCAGGAGTGATCCGCCGCTCAGCCCGAAATTGCTCAGGATCCCCTGGCTCTGCAACAGTACGCCTGTGCCATACGCCTGCAAGGCCGCCAATGGCACTGTGAGCCAGTGGGTATACTGGCTCACCCGGTTCCGCCCCGCCTCACCCTCCTTGGCGATCTCTTCGAGCGCCGGGATGATCGGCGTGAGGAGCTGCATGATGATGGTGGACGTGATGTACGGGTAGACGCCCATCGCCGCGACCGAGAACGTCGTCAACGCACCGCCGGAAAAGAGGTCGAGCATGCCGATGAGCTGGTTGGACTGAAAGAGCCGCTCAAGGGCAACGAAATCGACCCCCGGGACCGGCACGTGGGCGATGAACCGGAAGATCACCAGCATCACAAACGTGAAAATCAGCTTGTGACGCAGATCGGATAGCTTGAACGCGGCCAGGACGGACTGTAACATGGCGCGCCTCTACTCCTGCGGCGTCTCGACGGCCTTGCCGCCAACGGCCTCAATCTTGGCCCGGGCGCTGGCGGAGAAATGCGGAGCGTGCACCTCGAGGGGGTGCGCCAGTTCGCCATCGCCCAGCACTTTGTACGGCTCGGCCGGCGAGCGCAGCACACCGGCCCGCGCCAGATCCTCCGCGTTCACCGTGCTGCCAGCGGGGAACTCATTGAGCTGGCGAAGATTCACCGCCGCGTACTGGACACGGTCGATCAGCACGTGGCCGATGCCACGCTTGAACGGGAGCCGCTTCACCAACGGAATCTGGCCACCCTCGAAGCGAGGAGGAATCTGCCCGCCCGCACGGGCCTTCTGCCCTTTGGTCCCACGGCCGGCCGTCTTCCCCCGACCCGAGCCGTGACCTCGTCCCAGTCGCCGGGCTTGCCGGCGTGCGCCAGGGTTTGGCTGCAATTCGTGGAGCTTCATTGCGTTTCCTGCTCCTGGATTTCCTCGACCCGCACCAGGTGACGAACCTTCTCAATCATGCCCCGGATCACCGGTGTATCAGACTGCTCGGTGGTCTGCTGCAAGCGGCGCAAGCCCAACGACCGGATCGTCTCTTTCTGGTCTCTCGGGTAGCCGATGCTGCTTTTCACCCATTTGATCCGCAACGATGCCATGCTATGACTCCTCTCTCAGGGCACCGATTGGGCATTGGTGCCCGCCCACCCCACCCAGGAACAGGGTTTCTTGGGGGACACCCCCAATCCCCCGCCCTGGCGGGGCACCGATTGGGCATTGGTGCCCGCCCACCCCGCCTCGAAATAGGATCCCTTGGGGGACACCCCCAATCCCCCGCCCTGGCGGGGCACCGATTGGGCATT
>JACPQP010000457.1 GCA_016190465.1 Chloroflexota bacterium | reverse complement strand
TCAGGAGGTCGACCAACTCGTGTCGCCGCGTGCGCTCCACGCGCGGATCGTCCACCGCCGCGAAGTGGTCGCCAATCGTGCCGCCTGGGGGTTGGACCATACTCCTCCTCCTCATGCGCCGTCGCAACAGCGCTCGTGCCCAAGTATCCCCCCTCCACCCGTCTCACTCAAGGAGATTTAGATGCAATTGCCCTGGATGGTCGCCATCCTGCTCCTCTTGCTCATCTTCAGCTTCATGGCGCTCGCCCTCAGCGCCATCCTCGTCGCCACCATGATCTCCGGCTTGCTCGCACAGCAGATCCGCCAGATCGGCGTCATGGAGGCCGTCGGCGCGCGGACGCGGCAGATCGCCGCGCTCTACGTCGTCATGATCCTCCTGATCAGTGCCGCGGCGCTCCTCCTCGCCCTGCCGCTCAGCGTCGCGGCTGGGTGCGCCTTCGCCGGAGAGGTCGCCAGCCTGTTGAACTTCACCGTCTACAGCGACGCGCTCCCGTGGTGGGTCTTCGCCTCTCAGGCGGCCGCCGGGCTGCTCGTCCCGCTGCTGGTGGCGCTCGTCCCACTCTCCCGCGGCAGCCGCGTCACCGTTCGGCAGGCCATCGACGACCACGGCGTGAGCCGGGACACCTTTGGCGAGCGTGGGCTCGATGGACTGCTGGGCGCGCTGCGCGGCCTCGACCGCGTTCTGCTCCTCGCCCTGCGCAACAGCTTCCGCCGCCGCGCACGCCTCGTGCTGACGCTCACCCTCCTCGCGGCCGGCGGCGCCATGTTCATGACCGGCCTAAACGTCTCTGCCATGTGGGACCGCAACCTGGCAAACGCCTTCGCCAACCGCCGCTACGACCTCGACGTCCGCCTGAGCCACCCGGAGCCGGCCGCCCTGCTCGTCGCGCGCATCGGCCGCGTCCCCGGCGTGCAGCACGTGGAGGCGTGGGGATACGCCCCCACCGCGCTCGCCCGCCCGGGAGCCATCGACGTCGTGCGCACCTACCCCGACGGCGGCCACGCGAGCTTCAGCCTGCGTGCCCCACCCGCCACGACCACCCTCGTCCAGCTCCCGGTGATCGCCGGGCGCTGGCTGGAGCCCGGCGATACCGACGCTGTGGTGCTCAACCACATGGTACGGGCCCAGCTCCCGGACGTCGCCGTGGGCGACACCATCAGCCTCTCGATCGACGGCCGTCCCACCGCCTGGCGTGTCGTCGGCATCGTCCAGGATGTCGGCTCGCCGGCCGCGGCCTACGTGACCGACCAAGCGCTCGAGGACGCCATCGGCCGGCCGGGCCACACCCGCGGCCTCCGCGTCGTCACCGCCTCGCGCGACCCGGCGGCGCGCGGCGACGTCATCCGCGCCGTCGAGCGCAGCCTCGCGGAAGCCGGCGTCGGCGTCGAGATGGTCCTGTCCGATTCCGAGTGGCGCACCGCTATCGGCGACCACATCGCCATCCTGATCGCCGCCCTCATCTTCCTGGCGGTCCTGATGGCCACCGTCGGCGTCTTGGGGCTGACCTCAACCATGAGCACCAACGTGGCCGAGCGCACGCGCGAGTTCGGCGTGATGCACACCATCGGCGGCACGCCGGGCACCGTCCTGCACATCGTCGTCGGCGAGGGCGTCTTCATCGGCGCGCTGAGCTGGATCGTCGCCGTCCCGCTCTCCCTGCCGCTTTCGGCGCTGGTCGGCACCGTCACCGGCAACCTGGCGTTCCGCGCCCCGCTGCCGCTCGTCGCCTCGCCCCTCGCCGTGCTGCTCTGGCTGGCGGTCGTCCTGGTCGGGTCGGCGGCGGCCAGCGCCTACCCCGCCCGGCGCGCCTCGCGGCTGACCATCCGCGAAGCCCTGGCTTACTCGTAAGACAAGAAGGAACCACCATGCACCGAGCGCTGATCCATGCGGCGGTTGTGGTGCTGCTCGCGGCTTTCGCCGTCGCGGCCCACACCGCCGATTGGCCCGGCATCCTGCGAGCCGTCAACCCGCACGCCTAGCCCGGAATACCCACAGCCTCTAGCCACATCCCCTCTCCCAGAGGCTGAGAGAGGGGATGGGTGAGGGCTCCGCGCATGATCGAACGCGCATGACAGAATCGGGCTAACACAAGTATTCGCTGGCACATTTGTGCACTGCTTGTGCACCGTTCTCCTTCGAAACGATCCGCTTGGCGGCTGCACGAACTTGCCAAGGGGTACCAGCGGGATCTGCTGCCTTGAGCTACGGCACGGGGTGGCTCACGGTGTTTGCGACGTTGTCGTTCTTGTCGATGATGGCTAGACTCACTGTGGAGAGATACCCCGCATGGAGTCCGTCACCGCGACCGCCATCAGGCGCGACGTAAGCGACTTGGTCCGCGTAGTGGACGACGCCGTCGAGCGGTTGCCACCCGCGGACCTCACGATGCTCCACGATCTTCTCAGACGCACGCTGGAGGAGGCAAAGCGCTTGGATGCCCCCTACGAAAGCGCGTCTGAGACCGGTCTCGTGCCGCTGGCGCTGGCGCCCGAGCGGCAGCGGGCGTACTTTCCAATCGCGACGTCGCCGCGCTGCGCCGTGAGCGGGCAGGAGATGGCCGCGGCAGACGCCGGCTGGGCCGCGGCCCGCGCGCGCGGCCGGAGCTACCGCGACGCCGCGCTGCGCGCGATCGGCCCCGTCCTCACGCCGGGTGAGGTCGCCACGCGTCTGGGCGTCAGCGCCGTCACCGTGAACAACTGGCGCCGGCGGCGGCGCTTGCTCGCCTTCCGTTTTGACGAGCACCAGTACCTCTATCCCGCGTTCCAGTTCGTCGAGCGCCCCGACCAGGGCGAGCGCGGCCTGTTGCGCCATCTCAACGAGGTACTCGCGCTCTTGCCGTACCGGTCGGACTGGGCGCGGGTGCAGTTCTTCCTGTCGCCTTCGCCGGCATTATCCGGTAGGAGACCGCTGGACGTGCTCCGCACCGGCGACGAGCAGGACATCGAGCGGCTGAAGCAGGCGGCTGAGCGCGCCGGCGACATGGGCGACTAGCGTGTCGGAGTGGTCTGCCAGCGCCGCGAGCTCCCGCGTGCGCGCCTACGTCGGCGGCCGCTTGACTGTGAAGCGGAGGCGCGGCAACTCGGCGCCAGTCTCGTGCGCACGGGGTACGTCGGTCAGATCGACTCCAGCGGCGCCTACATACAACCAACGAGCTGGCGAAGCGGAGCACTGATCGTCGCATGGAACCGGGCGGCCGGCCGCTTGCGGCCGCAGTCTCGCCCTTGCGGCTTGCGCCAGTTGCGGCATCGCCCATCGGTCGACAGCAGTGAAGATGCAATGGGTGCAGGCAAAACTTCCGGAAGTGAGCAGGCCAGTTGGTCGTGGGGATGGGAGCAGCGTGGGGCCGGCGCGCTACACGCTCCAGCGACGGCGCGCGCCCGGACCATCTGTTCCGCAGAGTCGACCTCCCAATGGGCACCGGGGCGCTTGAGACGCACGTGGAGGACGTGCTGGCAGCCGCCCTCCACGACGCCGCTGCCCACGGGCAGGCCCTGTGTGCGGAAGGCCCCGTCGCGCATCCGGCTCGCATTGGTCGTGCAGGAGGCGACCGCCTTGCCCACCTCCCGGTGGCGGGCCTGGGTCCGGCGGGGCGTGCCGTCCGGCAGATCCTGGCGCGGGGTCGCCCACGCCTCGTCGGTCGCCTGGGCAATGACGGCTACGTCGTCGCTGGACTCGGCCACCCACCGCGCGCCGGCGAGGGTTTCCAACCACGTCCAGGTGGCGGCGGCCCCCTCGCCGGAGAGCAAGTGGGCCAGCGTCCACAGATGCTGGTGCGCGTGGGACCAGTCCACGATCTCGATGGCGCCCCCAAAGCGGCGGGCGGCCAGTTTCCAGATCCACTTGGCGCCGTCGCCGAGGATCACCACCTGCGGCGCCCAACCCAGGCCGCGCCGCTGGGCCGCGGTGAGGCGTTGGGCGCCGAACGCTTGCGCCGGGGCCAGCGTCGCCGTAGAGGTGACGGCGCCCAGCACCGCCGCCGCCGTCGCCGTCCCCCGCGCGACCAGGGCGGCGATGGCGCCCAACTTGACCGCTTTCCACCCCTGCCGGGTGCGCTCCAGTGCCCCATCCAGACGAATGACCAGCACCTCCGGCGCCGCCGCTGGGGGCGGGCCCACCGGCGCGTCCAGCACGGCCCGCACCTGGGCGCGGGTCGGCGGGCGCGGGCGGATCGCCTGGGCGACCGCCGCCGCCTCCTGCGGCTCGCGCGCCCGGCCGGCGGCGCGCGTGTCGGCCCGCACGGTGTTGGGCGCCAGCCGCGCCACCACCCCGAAGACCAGCTCCCACAGGGAGGCCGCCTCACCATACGGCAGGCGCGCGCCGCACGCCACCACCACGGCGGCCAAACCGGGCGCCAGGCGCGCCGGGCCGGTCCCTGGCGCCACCGGGGCGAGGGTGCCCCCGTCGGCATCGGGCAGCCGGTCGGCGGCCGCGGGCTCGGTGGCGCCCAGCAGGCCCCACGCGGCGTCCAGGGGCACGTGGTGCACCCGCACCCGGCAGGCCTGGCCCGCCTCCACCGTCCGCTCCAGCGTGATGACCCCGAACCAGGTGCGCTGGCAGAGCGGCGCCACCTCCTTGCGGACCAGCCGCACGCCACCGGGACAGGTGGAGGCCGGGCCCAAGTCGCCCGTGCCCCGCAGGCGCACCAACTCGGTGAGCCGCGTGGCGCCCAGCGCCAGCAGCGTGTCGCGCAACTCGCCCTCCAGCGCCGCCAGCGTGCACGCGCTCGGCGGCAGGGTGAGGCTTTGCGCCACCCGCAGCACCCGCACCGTCAGCCCAATGCGGGCGACGTCCAGCACCGCGGTCAGCGCCCGCTGACGCTGCTGCTCCAGCGCCAGCGGCAGCGGCGGGGACACGCCGGGCAATGGGGGGAGGTGGGGGACAACCGGACCGGCGCGCCGCGTGCCGCGGCCGCGCGCGACACTCGTCATGGGTGGCAGGCGCCTTTTCTGTCTGGTCTGTGCAACCAGAAGAGCGCCTGCCATTCTGTTCTGCTCCCCGGCAACACCCCGCTCGCCTGCGCCCGGTCACCCTTCCCTGGTATCCGGAAGTTTTGCCTGCACCCAGATGCAATGCCCACGTGGCAGCTTCGACCATCAGACTGTACTATTGTGCGTCGCCTCAGCCGGTACCGTATGTAGGCTCCGCAGCAAGTGAGTAACCAATTCTTCGAGCAGCCCATCCTCAACTCTCCCTACGAGTACCCCTCTCGTTACTGGGAGCTCGACGAGACGGGCCAGCCGACCCAGCAGATCCGCGAGAGCCGCCGCCCGGTCTCCTTCATTACCCCCATCCCCAAGCCCCGCAAGCAGAAGGGCGCGCCGCTGCAGCAGGCGTTCGTGTTCGACGAAGGGAAGGGCGTATCCACCGAAGAGCAGCAGTACGATCCCACGTCGATTATCAACGAGCTGCGCCGCCGGGTCGACCAGTGGCGCGCCATCCCCAACCCCGCTGATTGGCGGGTGACGCCCGAGACCGCCCGCCTGCTGCAGCACTGGCGCCACCACGAGTTCAACAGCGTCCGCCCCTTCTTCTGCCAGATCGAGGCGGTGGAGGCCGCCATCTGGCTGACGGAGGTGGCGCCCGAGCTGAGCGCGGGCAAGGTCTTTTTCGAGCAGCTGGCGAGGGCGAACGCCGACGCCAATCCCGAGCTGCTGCGGCTGGCGCTGAAGCTGGCTACGGGCGCCGGCAAGACGACGGTGATGGCCATGCTCATCGCCTGGCAGACGGTCAACGCCGTGCGCCGGCCAAACAGCAAGAAGTTCACTCGCGGCTTCCTGGCTGTCGCCCCTGGCCTGACCATCCGCGATCGGCTGCGCGTGCTGCAGCCCAACGACCCGGACAGCTACTACCAGAGC
>JACPQP010000456.1 GCA_016190465.1 Chloroflexota bacterium | reverse complement strand
CGCCCCACGCTCCACGTCCCGTCGTCCCGTCGCCCCGTCGCCCCGTCGCCCTGTTGCTCACCCTGCTGCTCATCGGCGCGTATGTCTACTTCCGGGTGCCTCCCGGCCCCAACGAGCTGACACGCTTCTTCTCCATCGTCGTCCTGGTCGACGAAGGGGTGCCCTACATCGATCGCTACGCGGGTCTGACGCCCGACAAGGGCTATCACAACGGCCACTACTACTCGGACAAAGCGCCGGGCACCTTCTTGCTGGGTGTGCCGATCTACGCGGCGCTTCGGGTGGTGGCCAGCGCGTTCGGATTGGCCTTGCCGCCCTCCACGGCGCTCGCCGTCCTTCAGGTGCTGCTCGCTGCGCTGCCGTCGGCGGTCCAGGGGGTACTCCTGTTTGACCTGTTGCGCCGACTCGGAAGCCCGGAAGGCCGAGCACTGGGTCTGACGCTCAGCTTTGGCCTGGCGACCATCGCCTTCCCTTTCGCGTCGATGCTGTTTGGCCATCAACTGGCCTCGTCCCTCGCCTTTGCCGCGTTCGCCCTCCTGGTCCGACTGCGGCTCCGGACCGGGGACTACACCGAGGCGGCGGCGCGCCGACGCGTTGTCATCAGCGGTCTGCTCGCCGGCCTGGCGACGCTCGTGGAGTACCCGGCGGTGATTGTGGTCGTCGCCTTGCTCGGCTATCTCTGGCTCACGCTGCCGCGCCGGCTGACCATCCCGTTCCTGGTGGGTGGCGTCCCCAGCGCTATCGCGCTCGTCGCCTATAACTGGCTGGTGTTCGGCGATCCGTTTCGGCTCAGCTACCAGTACGTATCCGACCCGATCTGGGCCGGCATGCGTGAGGGCTTCGTCGGCCTGACCTATCCGCGGCTGAGTGCGCTGGCCGAGGTTCTGGTCGGGCCACGGGGCCTGTTGTCGTTCTCTCCGCATCTCGTCTTCGGGATGATCGGCCTGCGCCGACTCGCGCGGGACTCGCGCCTTCGGCCCGAGGGCTGGTTCTGTGCCTTCACCGTGGCGGCGTTTCTGCTACTCAACGCTTCGTACTACGCGCCGATTGGCCACTGGAGCATGGGACCGCGCTTCCTCACTATTGCCATCCCCTATCTGGTGATCCCCGCCGCGGCTGCGCTCGTTACCCAGAACCGCCAGATGGCCTATTGCGCTCTCGCGGGGCTCTCATTCCTCTTTGTCTTCGCGGGCACCGCGGTCGACCCGAAGGTTCGCACCGAGATCGTCTTCCCGCTGGTGGACTACTTCCTCCCGCGACTCATCCGCGGCGAGGTCCAGCCCACGCTCCTCTCTGAAGCGTTCGGTACGACCGGATTCCCCACCCTGCTGCCACTGATCGCCTGGCTTGTGGGGGGTATCGTGCTGGTATGGGCGTCACTGCCACGAAGGGTGGCGCCGCTGCCCGCATCAGCTCAGGCAGTGGAGGTCGGAGTGGTGGAGGGAGTCACGCCGGTTTGACGAGGCCCACGGCCTCGTCTATAATGCTCACAGAAGCACCGCGGGACCAACGACCAGGCGCGATCAGGGTGCGGCAATGGGTGTACCGAGCAGCCATCGAATATGCCGCCACAGGCACTAGGGCAAGGCCGCTCTGGTGCCTGTTCGTTTTTACGACCTTTTCCGGGGCGTTGCGCTTCCAGAGGATGTATCCTCGCTGATCACTGGGGGTTGACGTAGTGCACGGTGCGAGGCGCCTGCGCGTGGTTGACCGGGGTGACGATGATGGGGCCGATGAGGAGGTCGCGATGCATTCGAGCATGATCGGCAAGATCGAGAAGGCGCGCCGTTACGCGCAGGAGCCGGACCGGCTGAGTCTGACGGGGTTCAAGGCGACGTTCCAGGGCGAACACGACCGGTACGCCGTCGAGTACGACGACGGCACCTGGCGCTGCAATTGCCACTTCTTCCCCACCTGGGGGGTATGCAGCCACACGATGGCGATCGAGCGCATTCTGGGTGGCCGCCTGGCCAAGCCTCCGGCCGAGGCCGCGCCCGCGAGGACTGCCTCGTAAAGCGGATTGCCCATCCCGCCAGCAATTCGTCCAGTCCGCCCTCACCAGGCGGCGCCAGATCCGCCTGTGGGCGATCAAATGGAGCCCGCCTTCGTCGCCCCACCCCCTCTCCGGCGCGGAGAGGGGGCGAGGGGGTGAGGTCACCCGTCTTTTCGGCACAGATCCCCAGCCCGAAAGGGGCGAAGACACATTATTGTCAACCAGGGGTTGCGTTTGGGGGGCGATCCGCCTATAATGCGGGAGACATGTCGGGGCTGGCACTAAGGGAGGAGAAAGGGCAAACAATGACTCGTGAACGGGTGATGTATTCTTTGCGGGCGCGCGTGGCGTTCAAGCGGGGCATCGACCAGATGGCCAACCTGCTGGCGATCACGCTTGGCCCGAAGGCGCGGACGGTCGCCGTGGCGCCGATCGTGGGCAACAACAAGCCACCGGAACTGTTGAACGACGGCGCCACGATTGCCCGGCGGGTTATTGAGCTGCCCGACCCCTTTGAGAACATGGGGGCGATGCTGGTCCGCCATCTCGCCTGGAAAGTGGGGGAGACGGCCGGCGATGGGACGACCACCGCCGCGGTCATCATGCAGGCAATCCTCCACTCGGCGACGCGGTACATCGCCGCGGGCGGCAACCCGATGCGGATGAAGCGTGGCCTCGAGCGCGCCTTGCCGGTGGTGCTCGAGGAACTACAGCGCCAGGCGCGCCCGGTCGAGACCGAGGAGGACGTGACCCGCGTGGCGACGGTCTGCTCGGTGAACCCCGAGGTCGGCCGGTTCTTCGGCGAGATCTACGACATTCTCGGCCCGGAGGCGGTCGTCATCGTCCAGGACTCGCCGGGGACGAAAGTCGAGCGCGAGTACGTCGAGGGTTTCCAGTGGGACAAGGGCTACCTCTCGCCGTACTTCGTCACCGACGCCGACCGTATGGAGGCCGTCCTCGACGATGCGCTCATCCTCGTGACGGACCGCTTCGTCACGTCGATGAACCAGCTCATCCCGATCATGGAGAAGGTGCGTGAGGCGAGCTTCTCCAATCTCCTCCTGGTGGCCGGCGACGTCCAGAGCGACGCGCTCAGCCTGCTGGTCACCAACAAGCTCCACAACTCGCTGAACACCCTCGCGGTGAAGGCGCCGGGCTATGGCGACCGTCGGATTCGCATCCTCGAGGATATCGCCATCCTGAGCGGTGGCCGGCCCATCCTGGAGGATGCCGGGGACACGCTCGAGGAGGCCAGGATCGAGGACCTGGGTCGCGCCCAGCGGGTGTGGGCAAACCGCGACTTTTTCAGCATTGTGGGCGGCTATGGCCAGCCGGCGGCGATTCGCGAGCGCATCGCGCACGTCAAGCGCGAGATTCCCACCATCACCGACGAATACGAGCGGGAGAAAGCCCGCGAGCGGCTGGGCAAGCTGGCCGGTGGGTGTGCGATGATGCGGGTCGGCGCGCCAACCGAAACCGAGCGGAACGAGCTGAAGCTGCGGATCGAGGACGCGGTCCTCTCGGTCCGCGCGGCGATCGAGGAGGGGCTGGTCCCCGGCGCCGGCAAGGCGCTGCTCAACGCGGTGCCGGCCGTCGAGGCGCTGTCGGCCGACGACCCGGACGAGGCGATGGGTATCCGCATTCTGGCCCAAGCGTTGGCGGCGCCGGTTCGCCGGCTGGCGAGGAACAGTGGGTACCCGCCCGCGGCGATGGTCGCCCGGGTGAAGGCTGCGCCGCCGACCCACGGACTGGACGCGGTGAGCGGCGAGATCGTCGACCTCTGGGAGGCCGGCATCGTCGATCCGGTGAAGGTCGAGCGCATCCTCGTCGAGACGACGGTGAGCGCCGCGATGATGGCATTGACCACCGACGTGCTCGTCCACCGGCCCCAGCGCCACAAGTATGATTTCTCGGCCAACCCGTGAGACCAGCCCGAAGAACCCGTCAGGGAGGGGGCTTGGGGGTGTCCCCCAAACAATCTCTCGGCCAACCCGTGAGACCAACCCGAAAAACGGATAGCGCGAATCGGAAACGTGACGAGGAAAGTGGGAGACAATGGCAACCATAGTCACCAATCAGTGGCAGACCGTTGGTGGGCGGCCAGGCGGGACGATCTCGGCGCTGGCGTTCTCACCGACCCTGGCGAAGGACCGAATCGTCTTCGCCGGGAGCCTCGCCGGGGTTCACCGCTCGGATGATGGCGGCCGGACCTGGCGCAGCGTGAACGAGGGGATCGTGAGCCCCTTCGTCGAGGCGCTGGCGGTTTCGCCCAATTTCGCCGAGGATCAGACCATCTTCGCGGGCGCCCGCGGCGGCGGTGTCGTCTGCTCGGTCAACGGCGGGCTCGAGTGGCACGGGCTCGACTTCTGGGCCGGACGCGAGACGGTGACCTCGCTGGCGATCTCGCCGAACTTTGCGCAGGATCGCACGATCTTCGCGGGCACCGAGACGGGCGGTGTCGTCAAGTCGGCAAACGGTGGCAAGACCTGGAACCCGATCAACTTCGGCATGCTCGACCTGACCGTGTTGGCGCTGGCGATCTCGCCGAGCTTCGCCTCGGACGAGACCCTCTTCGCGGTCACCGCGACAGGTATCTATCGCAGTCCCAACGCCGGCCGCGCCTGGCGCGAGGCGAACGTCGGACTCGAAGGGGTCGGCGCGCAGTGCATCGCCATCTCTCCGGCCTTCGCCCAGGACCGGATCGTGTTCGTCGGCACCGAGGAGCACGGCCTGTTCAAGTCGCTCGACGGCGGCCGGCGGTGGCAGCCGGTTGCTCCGGCGCTCAAGGAGCTGAGCGTGAACAGCATCGCGCTCTCGCCAAACTACGCGGACGACAGCATCGTCCTGGCGGGCACGAGCGATGGGCTGTTTGTCTCCCTCGACGGCGGCAACGTCTTCTCTCCGGCCGAGGCGGGGCTCGTCTCTATCCTGACGCTGGCGCTTTCCCCGACGTTTGGCCGCGACTGCGTGGCCCTGGCCGGCGCGGCGGAGGCCGGAATGCTCCGCAGCGATGACGGTGGCCGCTCGTGGCTGTCCGCCAACGAAGGCCTCTCGGGGCGGTTGCTGGTGGCGCTGGTCCTCTCGCCGGACTTCCCACGCGACCAGACGATGTTCACCGCGAGCCTGGAAGACGGTGTCTCGCGCTCGCGCGACGGCGGCGCGACCTGGGAGCCGGCCAACGAGGGGCTCGAGTCGGTTCAGGTGCCGGCGCTCATCGCCTCGCCGCGGTTCGCCGAGGACCAGACGCTCTTCGCGGCCACGGCGGCCGGCGTTGTCCGCAGCACGTCAGGCGGTGACAACTGGGAGCCGGCCAACGAGGGGCTGGGCGAGTTTCGGGTCCAGACGCTGGCGATCTCGCCGAACTTCAGCCAGGACCGGACGCTGCTCGCGTCGGGCGAGGGCTCGGCCATCTTTGTTACCCGCGACGCGGGGGCCTCGTGGTCGCCGCTCGATCACCCCTTCCCGCGAGAGGACATCGTCGCGCTGTCGTTTTCCCCCACCTACGCCGAGGACCGCACGATCTTCGTCGGCACCAGCGCCGCGCCAACCTCCGAGAAGGCGGGTAACCTGGCGATCTGGCGCTCGGAGGACGGTGGACGCCGCTGGAACTGTCTGGTGACGCACCCGTCACCGAGCCGGTGGATGGCGTTCGGCATTCCGGTGTCCTACAAGGACAACCGCACCTTCTTCGCCGCCGCGCACAACGTGGTCCTGCGGCCGATGGCGTCGCCGGGCGACTATGTTCGGGTCGGCGGGCGTCGGCTCTGGGTGGCCGAGAAGGTGGCGAAGAACACGACGTCGCTGGTGGCGCTGGTGGCCTCGCCGGATTTCGCCCGGGACCGGACGCTCTACGTGGGCACGAGCGACGGGGTGTTCCGCTCGAACACCGGCGGGCTTTCCTGGGCGCCGGTCAACGAGGGCCTGGCGAACCACTCGGTCGTCGCGCTGACGCTCTCGCCCGACTACCCGACCGACCGCCTGATCTACGCCGCCACGCTGGGTGGCACCATCTGGTGCGTCGAGGACCGGTTCACGCGGTAGATGGTGCCATAATCCTCGCGCAAACAGTCTGCGTTCTGGATGCGGCCGATCGCGCAGTCATGGGTCTTCGAGACCAACCACGCAAGACAGGGGTGGACATCGTGAGCGCTCTCCAGGAGGCTGGGAAGCTTCTCGCGGGATGACGCGGGCGGAAAAGGCGCAGTTGCTGCAATGGATCGTCCGGGACCTCGGCGATGCCTTTCCGGGGATTGACAGCAGTCCGAACGTGGCGGGGGCGAACCGTGCATCGTGCGGGACAGGCTCCCTGGTCTGCGGGTCGACCCGGAGATACACGTGGTCATCAACCGGAACGCTGACGGACGGGACTGGGCGGGCGGTGAACAGGATCTCGAGCTCATCGCTCTCTTCGTCGAGGAACACCCGCTGGATCTTTGTTGCTAGGGCGGCCACGTTTGCACCAACCTTCTCGCCTTGTCTGTTGCCCGGATGATGAGCCCTGCAATCCATGGGCCACCGGCTCGCCGATCCATATCTCACAGTTGGTTGTGTGCTGAACCCCAGTATCTCATTCTTGCTGACGTGGCGGAGGTTGTCAATGCTTTCGCCAATTGGCAAATGCAATCGGCACCGGATCCCGCAGAGGCTCGGAAAGTGGTAGACTAACGCCAGAGCAGGCTGGTTGCCCCAACACGCAACGCTCATTGGGGGAAAGAGGCGGTGGCCCGGACGGAGCATGATATACTTCTCCTGACGAGGTTTCACGACACACGGGGGACAGCACGATGACGCTCAGAATCGAAGCCGAGCCAATCCCGCTGGAACGAGGTCCTGACGATGTTGTCCGAATCCGTGGAAGCCGCGTAACCCTCGACACCCTCGTCGCGGCCTTCCGTCTGGGCGCGACCGCCGAGGAGATCGGGCAGCAGTATCCGTCTCTTGACCTGGCTGATATCTACGCGGTAATCGCCTACTACCTGCGTCGCCGGGCAGACGTCGAGGCGTATCTGCGCGGCCGGCAAGAGCAGGGCACGCGGGTGCGTGCACAGAACGAAGCTCGATTCGACCCCACCGGGGTGCGTGAGCGGTTGCTCGCTCGTCGTGCCAGCCCGGCGGCTTCGTGTGATGATTCGCCTGGCGATTGACGAAAACTTCAACAATGATGTCGTTCGTGGCTTGCTGCGTCAAAAGCCAGAGCTCGATCTCGTCCGCGTCCAGGATGTCGGTCTTGCGGGAGCAGACGATCCGACCGTGCTTGAATGGGCTGCCCGCGAGGGCCGTATCCTCCTCACGCACGATGTGACGACGATTACCCGCTATGCCTATGAGCGTATTCAGGTGGGGCTTCCCATGCCGGGCGTTTTCGAAGTTGCCCCGACAATGCCGGGCTGTCCTCCATCAGGCCCCGGATGCGGAGGGCGATCGCTTCTCTGGCGGGGTGGATCGCTTCCTCCAGTGTGTCCCCCTGGCTGACGCAGCCGGGCAGCGCGGGTACCGTGACCCAGTAGCCGCCCTGCGCCCCATCCGGGTGGAGGATCATCGCATACTGGCGCTCGTCTCCCTCCTTAGCCCTTCGTCCCCCCTCTCCCCACGGGAGAGGGGGTCAGGGGGTGAGGGCTCCCCGCGCTCGACCTGCACATCCGGCCGAGCACGATCAGCATGGCGCCCCCCGCGGTGATGGCCGCCAGGCCGATCTTGTTCAGGTCCACGATCGGTTGGACTTTCACGCCTCCCGGCCCGATCACGATCGCGGCCACCGGTCTTCCCGCGGACCCCCCGCCGCCGCCGAAGCCTCCGCCGCCCGCCATCGGTGGCTGCGACGGTGAGGACTCCTCTTCCGCCGCCTGCTTCAGGGCCCTGGCGGGGGGCCCAAAGCCTGCTCCGGACCCGAACCCCCCACCAGCGGTCACCTCGCTGGCCGTGATGACGGTGTAGTCACCCACCGTGACCGGCTGGCCGAAGACTGCCCCCGGTTGTGCCGCCGAAAAGGCCCTCTCCAGCAGCTTTGCCCCGCGATCCGCGTTCCTGTCCAGCATCGGGTTGAGGTTCTCGAGCATGTCGCTCACCGGTATCACCTCTTTTCTCGGGATGACGTCGCCCGCACCAGCAGAAAGAAGGCGAGGGGCAAGCCGAGCAGCGCCAACTGGAGAAGGCGGGTGACGTCCAGGATCCGAATGTGCTGCCTTTGCCCGTCTCGCTCGACCAACACGGCGGCGGGCCGGTTCCAAACGAACCCACCGCAGGGGAGCCGAACGATCAGCGCTTGCGCCGTCGGGGTCAGGGTAGCGCTTCCCACGGTAATGGGCTTGCCGGAAACGGTCTGCAACTGGATGATCTGTCCGAGTGGCGTCATCGCCACCTCCTTCATCTCTGCTGCCCCTTCTTGAATCATTGTACCAGCACGCCTGTTCCTTTGCCAGCTCGTCTGGCGATCCTGGCGTTCTTTGCGCGAAGTCCGTAACCGCGCCCCATCGAGCGCAGCGGTGAGGCCCGGGTTGCTGTCGCGGGCGAGCGTCTGCTGGAGGAGGAGCACTTGCCTGAGCACGTCGAGCGCGCGGATGAGGTCGCGGGAGTTGAGGGGTCGTCGCGGAGGAGCTGGCGGGTCAGGATGCGGCACGTGGCCCCTCTCCCCTTGTGGGAGAGGGGCCGGGGGAGAGGGGTGCCACTGTAAGGGTCCGACCTCTCCCCCTTCCCGCGTCGGGCCCAATCAGGAACGGCGGGCAGGGGGTTAGGTCACCCGCTTGCTCAACGCCGCCGCTGCTGTAATCCCCTGACGCGAGTCATCCGGGAACGCGAGTCGTCAGGGAACGGCGTGCCGAAGCTCAGATGCGCGTCGCCTCACCTCCGTCCTCACCGTCTGTGAAGTCTACCGT
>JACPQP010000466.1 GCA_016190465.1 Chloroflexota bacterium | reverse complement strand
GTCCTGAGTCCTGAGCCGAGTCCCGAGTCGAGCGACGGCCACACGAGGAGTTCGAGCACTGTCTGGCCCGGGCGCGTGAGGCGGCCCCGAGCGCGGCGGCGGACGACCCGATAGCGGCTCCCCCTCTCCCCTTGTGGGAGAGGGGGCAGGGGGTGAGGGGTTCTCACACACTTTCTGAGAAGAGAGGGGGACTGTGGCCATGACTGACCGGGTGCGCGTGGCGGTGATCGGCTGCGGGGCGCAGGGGCAGGTCCATCTCCGGGGCTACCAGGCGCGCCCCGACGTCGAGCTGGTGGCCTGCTGTGACCTGGATCCGGCCCGGCTGGAAGCCATTGCGCGAGAGTTCGGCCCGACGCGGGTCTTTGCCGACTACCGCGACATGCTTGACTCCGTCGGCATCGACCTGGTCAGCGTCTGCACCATGCCGGCGACCCACCGGACGATAACGAGCGACGCGTTGAGCGCCGGAGCCCACGTGCTGGTCGAGAAGCCGATGGCGATGAACGTGGCCGAGGCGGAGGAGATGGTGAAGGTCGCCCAGGCGAACCATCGGCTCATCTCCGTCGGCACCAATATGCGCTGGATGGGCTCGGCGCAGTTCTGCCGGCGATTGGTCGACGAGGGCCAGATCGGCCCCCCGCGGTACGCCCGTGCCTTCACGTTTGCATCCTACATCCCGTGGTGGGGCAAGCACCACGTCAGGGCGCTCTCCGGCGGTGGCGCCCTCGCCTCGACGGCGGTGCATGTCCTCGACCTGATCCTCTGGGTGATGGGGAATCCCGAGCCACTCACCGTCTCGGCATCGATGACGACTCGCTTCCCGGCGAGCCGGGGCGACAGCGCGCCGAGTCCGGAGGTCAGGGCCACCTATGACGTGGAGGACCTGTTCAGCGCGCACGTCCGGCTCGCCGGCGAGCGATGGCTGACCCTCGAGGGCGCCTGGGGCTACGACTCACTCGCCGACCACTATGGCTTCGACCTCTCGGCCACCCACGGGCGGATCACGTTTGATCCTCTGTCGGTGATCGTGGAGCGGGACGGCAAGCCGGTCGACGTGACGCCCGCCGGGGTCGCGGATGCCGACTGGCCGCGGTCCGTCTGGGCGGAGATCGGCGACATGGTGCTCGCCGCGCGCGAGGGGCACACCTCGCCGACGCTCGTCACGCCGGAGCAAGCGCTGACGGTCCAGCGGATCCAGGACGCGATCTACCAGTCAGCAGAGTCTGGCCGCGAGGTGCGGATCTAATCTAGAGGAGGAACCACGTTGAAGATTCTTGCACCGGGGACCGAGCACACCAGCATCCGGAATCGCTATCTGCGCGCGGACTACTCGACCTGGCAGCCCGGTCAGGAGTGCGAGGTGCACAGCCACGACGACGCGGCCGAGGTCTTCGTCTTTCTCTCCGGGGAGTGCGAGATCACCGTCGAGGGCGAGACGCGGGTTGTCTCGGCCGGCTGCACCGTGTACGTGGGGCCGGGCGAGAAGCACAAGCTCAAGGTGCCCGGCAACCGGCCGATGGAGATGTTCCTGGCGGTGATGCCCAACCACGAACCGACCCACACGTTCTACCGAGCGGATGGAACGCCCTATCATCGAAATCGCCAGGCGCCTTGACACTCGATCCTCCAAACGATAGCATGCGGAGTACTGAGTGCTGAGTGGGTCCGGGGAGGACTCGGTCCTCAGTACTCAGCACTCCGGCGGCGCCTGTTCGGTCGGCGAAGCGATGGGAAACGCTCGCCGACAGAGGGGAGAAGATGAGGCTGGTCATCCGGGCTTTGCTGGCGAGCGTGCTCTTGTTCACCCTCACGGCGATGGCCGCCGCGGCCGAGCCAGCGTCGCCGGCGAATCGAAAGCCCAATCAGCCCGGTGCGGTCGGCTCCGCGCCACGATCAAGAGTGCAGAGCACGCCGGTCCCCGTGACGGTGCTTGCGGTGACGGTGACCAGCGTCAGCGGCCAGACGATCACGGCGAGCGATCGCCAGGGCGCCGCCGTCACGATCGTCACCAACGACCAGGCGACCATTCGTAAGGGTCGCGATCGCGCCTCGGCGAGCGACATCGTGGCCGGGGCGCGCCTCTCCGTTCGGGGGCAGCGCGGCGACGACGGAACGATCGTGGCGCGGGACATCCTCATCGCACCCGAGCAGTTCTCCGGTCGGGTCACCGCCGTGGGCGACTCGTCACTGACGCTCACGCCACGTGGCCAGAATGGGGCGACTGGCTCGGTCACGGTGGTGGTCAGCTCCGGCACCCGGATCTTCGCCGGGGCGACGGGGACGACGCTCGCGAGCGTGCGGGTGGGCAGCCAAGTCTCCGTCGAGGCCTACCGCGACGCGTCGGGGCAGCTCGTGGCGGCCACTATCCGCGTCCAGCCCGACCGTCTCGGCGGGAGAGTAACGGCCAGCACCACGACCAGCGTCACGCTGGAGACACGGTCGGCCGGTGGGACGGCGACCGAGACCGTGGCTATCGGCGCGAGCACGCGGGTCACGCGCGGCCGGGCGACGGCGGCGCTGGCAGATCTGGCCGTGGGAGATCAGGTGTCCGTCACGGGCTACCGGAATGAGGTGGGCACGCTCACCGCCGATCTGATCCAGATCATGCCGCGCACGGTTTCTGGCACGGTCACGGCCATCGCGGGGAGCTCGCTCACGCTGGAGACGCGCACCTCCACGGGGACGGCGACCGAGACGGTGGCCGTGAGCTCCAGCACCCGGGTGACCCGCGGGCGGACGCCGGCAATCGCGGTGGACGTGGTGGTGGGAGACCGGGTGTCGGCGACGGGTTACCGGGATGCCACCGGAGCGCTGGCCGCCGACCTGATCCAGGTTTTCCCCAGCAGCATCTCGGGGATCGTCCGGGTGGCCACGAGCGATTCCCTGACCATCGAGACGCGCGCCGCCAACGGCGCCGCGACGCAGACGGTGGCCATCGGCTCCAGCACGCGGGTCACGCGTGGCCGGACTCTGGCGACGCTGGCGGACATCACCGTGGGGGACCAGGTGATGGCGACGGGCTACCGAACCGCGACGGGAGCGCTCGCCGCCGACGCCATCCAGGTCTTGCCGCGCACCATCTCGGGGATAGTCAAGGCGATCGCCGAAAGCAGCATCACGGTGGAGACGCGCTCGGCGAGTGGGACGGCGACGGAGACGGTGGCCGTGAGTGCGACCACCCGGGTTCTCCGGGGCCGGACGCAGGTGACCGCGGCGGACATCGCCGTGGGGGACCGCGTGGCGGGGACGGGCTACCGGGATTCGGCGGGAGCCCTGGCAGCCGACACCATCCAGATCTTCCCGCACACCATCTCGGGCGTGGTGAAGTCGGCCACCGTCGACACTCTGACGCTAGAGACGCGGTCGGCCAGCGGCACGGCGACCGAGACGGTGGCCGTGAGCAACAGCACGCGCGTGGCCCGTGGCCGCGCCGTGGCGACGCTGGCGGACATCGTGGTGGGAGACCGGGTGACGGTGACGGGCTACCGGAACGCGGCGGGGACGCTGAGCGCCGATGCCATCCAGATCCTCCCGCGCACGGTCTCCGGCACCGTCACGGCGGTCGCCGGGAGCTCGTTCACGCTGGAGACGCGGACGTCGACGGGGACGACGGGGAGCACCACGGTCCAGACCATGGCGAGCACGCGCTTCTCGCTTGCTCAGGGCACGGGAAGCCTCGCCGACGTGACCGTCGGGAGCCGGGTGGCCGCGACCGGCTTCGCGGACGCGAGTGGAACGCTCGCGGCCGACCTGGTGCGGGTCGCGCCGGCCCTGGCGCTGTCTCGCCACAAAGACGCAAAGGACACCAAGACTGGCTTGGAGTGACAAGTTGCGTGACGAAGAGATGCGCGTCGTCGTGACCGGGCTCGGGGCCATCACCCCGCTCGGTCTCTCGGTCGCGGAGCTGTGGGAGGCGCTACTGGCCGGACGGTCAGGCGTTGGCCCGATCACGGCATTCGACCCGACCGGGCTGCCGACGCGTATCGCGGCCGAGGTGCGCGGCTTCCAGCCGCTTCGCTACCTCGACGCGAAGACCGCCGGCCGGCTCGAGCGCGTCGCCCAGTTCGCCGTCGCGGTGGGCCGGCAGGCGCTCAACGACGCCGGTATCGTCCTCGACCAGGAGGACCGCGAGCGCGTCGGCGTGATCATGAATACAGGCGTTGGGGCGGTCAACGCGGTCCACGACGAGACGCTGGCCCTGCGCGACAGCGGACCCCGGCGGGTCAGCCCACTCTTTGTGCCGATGATGATGCCGAACATCGTCGCCTGCCAGGTCTCGATCACGCTGGATCTGCGTGGCCCGGTGATGACCGCGACCGCTGCGTGCGCCTCGGGCCTCCAGGCGATCGTCGATGGCCTTCGGCTCCTCCGCCAGGGAGAGGCAGACCTGATCGTCGCCGGAGGAACGGAAGCCGCGATGATGCCGCTGTCTCTGGCTGCCCTCAGCAACATGCACGCTCTCTCCCGCCGGAACGACGAGCCCGAGCGGGCCAGTCGTCCATTTGACCGCGGCCGGGACGGTTTCGTGTTCGGCGAGGGCGCGGGGGCGCTCATCCTCGAGACGCTCGCGCACGCCCGGGCACGGGGCGCGGCGATCTACGCCGAGGTCCTCGGCGGTGCCCTCACCGCCGATGCCCACCACATCGCCGCGCCGCAGCCGTCGGGTGATGGTGCGAGCCGGGCCATCGCCCACACGCTGACCGACGCCGGACGCTCCCCCGAGGAGGTCGACTTTGTCTGCGCCCACGCGACCTCGACCCCCGCCGGCGACCTGGCCGAAGCGCGAGCGCTCCATAAGGCGCTCGGAGACCACGTCCGACGGGTGGCCGTGACTGCGCCCAAGTCGATGCTGGGCCATCTGCTCGGCGCGGCCGGCGCCATCGGCGGGCTGATCGCCGCCAAGGCCATCGAAACCGGGCTGATTCCGCCGACGATGAACCTCGAGGACCCCGATCCGGCGTGTGACCTCGACATCGTGGCCGGGGCGCCGCGCCAGGCCGACGTTCGGCTTGCGCTCGCCAACGGCTTTGGCTTCGGTGGCCAGAACGCCGTCGTCGCCTTCGGTCGCTTCGGGGGTTAGCACCCAAGATCACACAAGCGGAGGAACGACTCAACATGCCCCGATTTCGCGTGGCCGTTTGCCAGGCACCCCCGGATGCCGCGTTGACCTACGAGCGCGAGGCCCTCGACCCGATCGGCGCAGACCTGATCCCCCTTCAGGTCGCCAGTGAAGACGAGCTGGTCGCGCTCGCCGGTGACGTCGATGGTCTTCTCCCTCGTGGTCTCAAAGTGACCGCTCGCCTGATTCAGTCGCTGCCCAACCTCAAGGTCATCTCGACCAGTGGCATCGGCACTGACGCAATCGACCTCGACGCGGCGACTGAGCGTGGCGTGGTCGTGGCGAACATCCACGACGTTTTCGTCGACGAGGTCGCGAACCATGCGATGGCGCTACTGCTGGCGCTGGCCAAGAAGATCGTCCCGCTGCACCAGCTCACCATCGCGGGAAAGTGGGGCGCACACCGCGAGATCATGAGGCCGATGCCTCGGATCACCGGCGAGGTGCTCGGACTCGTCGCCTTCGGCAACATCGCTCGCGCCGTGGCCCGTCGAGCCCAGGCGTTCGACATGCGCGTGATCGCCTTCGATCCTTACGTGCCCCCCGGCGCGATGGAGCAGGTCGGCGTTCGGCCGGCAACGCTGGACCAGGTATTCGCCGAGTCGGACTTCATCTCGGCGCACGTTCCCCTCACGAAGGAAACATACCACCTGGTCGACGAGCCGCGGTTCCGCCTGATGAAGTCGACGGCCTATTTCATCAACACCGGACGCGGACGGACGGTGGACGAGGTGGCCCTCATTCGCGCGCTCCAGGCGGGCTGGATCGCCGGCGCCGGCCTGGACGTGCTCGAGCAGGAGCCGCCCGACCCCGGCAATCCGCTGCTCCACATGGCGAACATGGTCATCACCCCCCACATGGCCAGCGTGTCCGATGTCTCGGACGTGGAGCGGCGGCGGCGTGCCGGCGAGAACGTGGCGCGCGTCCTCCAGGGACGGCAGCCGCGCAACGTCGTGAATCGGGCGGTGCTGGGGGACCGCCCTCACCCCCCGCCCCTCTCCCACGGGGAGAGGGGTAGCTGACAGGGGAGGCCCCCCTTCCCGCGACGGGCCCGGCTCAGGAACGGCGGGCCAGGGGGTTAGGTCCGCCCCGGCCGCCCGCTTGAGCCAGACTGTGACATTGCCGCACTAATCCCTGGGGGATACCTCCGGGCCCCCGCCCTGCTGGGACATGCGGGTGAGGAAGTCAATCACCAACCGGTTGAAAACGTCGGGCTGCTCGAGGTTGGAGAGGTGCGACGCGTTCGGGATCACCTGCAACTCGGACCCCGGCAGGTGCTCGTGCATCAGCCAGGCCGTGTCCACGGTCGTGACCGGGTCCTCTGCGCCGGCGAGGATGAGCGCTGGAGCGCGAGACTCCTGTAGCCGTTCGGTGAGGTCCAGGTCGGCAACTGCCCGGCACGATGCCGCGTAGGTTCTGGGATCAGTCCTGCGCAACAGTCCGGCGATGTTGTTCACCAGCTCCGGTTGGCCGCGACGGGTCGCCGCGGTGAACCAGCGCGCGATCGCCGCGTCGGCGAGTGGATCTATCCCTCGCTCCTCGGCTGTCCGGGCCCGCTGCTCGAAGGCCCGTCGGACCTCCACGCTGTGCTCGCTGGCGGTGCCGGCCAGAACGATCGAGCGCACCTCGTCCGGGAACATCAGCGCGAAGGTCTGGGCGATCATGCCGCCCATCGAGATGCCGATCACGTGGCTCGACTCGAGGCCGATGGCCTGGAGCAGACCGTGCAGGTCCTCCGCGAAGAGCTCGAGGCTATACGGGCCCGGCGGGTGCTCGCTGCGCCCGTGGCCGCGCACATCGTAGCGGATCGCCCGAAACTGGCGCGCCAGCGCCGGCACCTGCGGGTCCCACATCGTGTGGTCGAGCCCGAGCGCGTGGATGAGGGTCACCGGCTCACCCGCGCCGGTGGCCACGTAGGAGATGCCAATGCCGTTGGCGAAGGCTCGCATCGCTCCCTCCCATCCAGGTAGGTGACACAATCTCGGCGATCATCCTGGGAAGGTCCAGGAAGGGCGAAGCC